>JACDBP010000166.1 GCA_013694835.1 Chloroflexota bacterium | reverse complement strand
GACTCGTACAGGCCATGCCCGTACCGGAACGTGGGATCCGCCGCGACCAGCGCCCACACCATGGCGAGCGTGGACGCGTCGGATTCAGGGTCCATCACCAGCCCCGCCGCCTCGAGGTTCGCCACGGTCCTGCGGCGTACCGCCCGCGCGGAGTCGCGCCGCCGCCGGTCGTGCTCGTCGTCGATGAACGGGTGCTCCTCCTCCTCGGCATCCGCGGCGTCGACGTAACCGCGGAGCTTGCCGATGACGTGGAACCCGTGCCGCGCCCCGAGGCGGTGCGAGCCCTCGTTGTCGGCACCCGTGATGTAGCGGATCAGCTTGATGCCGTGGGCTGCGGCCCAGGTCAGCTCGGCGACCTGCAGCTGGGTCGCCACGGAGCGGCCACGGACGCGCGGGTCGACCCGGATGCCCTCCACCCAGCCCTCCGATCGGGAGAGCAACGCCATCCGTGAGATGGCGATCGGCACATCGGGGTCGAGGGGACGGCCCTCGGCGTCCAGCTGGGTCGCCTCGCCGGGCACCGGCCGTTGCGGCAGCGCGACCATCAGCACGCCGTCGGTCGCATCGATCCACTCCGCCCACGCATGGGGGATGTAGTCCCAGCCATCCCAGGTCTTCGCCGCGAACGCCATCACCGACGCCCGGTCCGCGGGACGCGCGCGACGGATCCGAACCCGGAGGGGCTCGCCCCGCGGCGGCCCGACCGGCTCGGCAGGCTCGGTCATCGAGGACGGCGGTTAGCGGCGGTGGATCTTGGAGACGAAGGTCCACTCGTCGGTGAGAGAGTCCGGCCGATAGCGGCTGTTGGCGGCCTTCACGATGGCGCCCTTGAAGCCGGTGCTCTTCCACGAAGCGAGCCATGGTCCGATGGGCGGTCGCGTGAACGGCGACACCCGCACCAGGTGACGTTGCTCGATCACGCCATCGAGGAGGCGCTTGCGCTCGAGCAGCGGCAGGTCGAGGAGGTTCTGGCCATCGAGCCGGAGGATGTCGACGGCAACGAACGCGAGTCCCTCGGCGCGCTCGACCGAGCGTGCGTCGATCTCGAGCCCTACGTCACGCCGCATCAACAGCGCCGTCCTGGGCACATCCGGCTTGTGGATGATCGCCGCGCCGATGCCGCTCCGTAGCGCCTGCTCGGTCAGCAGGCCGTCGATCACCGCCTCCGTGGCCATGATCGACTGCCCGATCTGCTCCGTCACCTCCGGGTCGATGGCGGTCGCGTCTTCGCCGTCGAGGTCGATCAGGCGGACCTGCGGTACACCGCCAGCAGCGAGCTGGAAGTGCGCGAGCACGTGGACACCGTCCCAGTCCGGCTCGAGGATGGGATCCGAGACCTGGACCGGTCGCGATGTCTGGCGACCGAGCTGCGGCCGCCACTCGAGGGGGTCGTCCGCGATCGGTGGTGCGGGGGGTGGGCGGACCATGGCGGGCATCGTACGTCAGGTGCTGCGGGACCCGCTACCGTTCGAAAGCTGCATGTCGATGCTGTCCCACAGCTGCTGCTGGATCGAACGAGGTGACTGTGCTCCCTGCCGATCGCGCCCGCGATGTCGTCGACGAGCGTGCCGAGGACCTGATCGAGCTGAGCCACGCGATCCACGCGGATCCCGAGCTCGGTTTCGCGGAGCTGCGCTCCAGCGCTCGCGTGGCGACCGTGCTTGCGGATCATGGGTTCGCCGTGGAATGGGCCGCCGCGGGGCTCGAGACCGCGTTCGTGGCGCGCGCAGGATCGGGACCGCTGCGGATCGCCATCTGCTGCGAGTACGACGCGCTACCAGGCGTTGGGCACGCGTGTGGCCACAACGTCATCGCGTCAGCGGCCGTCGGTGCCGGCATCGCACTCGCCGCGGTGGCGGATGAGCTTGGTCTGACCGTCGACGTGGTGGGCACGCCGGCCGAGGAGGGTGGTGGCGGCAAGGTCCTGATGCTGGAGGCAGGCGTCTTCGACGGCTATCACGCGGCGCTCATGGTCCACCCGTTCCCGTTCGACGGGCTGGAGCCGGCCGTGCTCGCGGCTCAGGGCTTCGAGATCCGCTACGAGGGTCGCGAGGCCCACGCCGGTGCCTACCCCGAGCTGGGCATCAACGCTGCCGACGCGTTCGTAGTCGCCCAGACCGCGATCGGCCTGCTGCGGCAGCACCTGCGGCGGACCGACCGCGTCCACGGGATCGTCACCCACGGCGGCGACGCACAGAACATCGTGCCGGCCCATACCGCCGGCAAGTGGATGGTGCGGGCGACCACGCTGGACGACCTTGACGACGTCCGGCTGCGGGTCATGCGGTGTTTCGAAGCCGGCGCCGTGGCAAGCGGCGCGACGCTCGAGGTGAGCTACCTGCCGCGCTATGGTCAGATGGTCCACGACCCGGACCTGGTGGCGCTCTACCGAACGGCAGCAGAGTCGTTGGGGCGCTCGTTCACGGCCGGCGGCGGGGCAGGCAGCTTCTCGACCGACATGGGCAATGTCTCGCTCCTGCTGCCCTCGATCCACCCGGCGATCGGCATCGACGCCCGCGGCTCATCCAACCACCAGCCGGAGTTCGCGGCGGCCTGCGCCACGCAGTCCGCGGATCGTGCCGTGATGGATGGCGCGAAAGCCCTCGCCCTCACGGCGATCGGCGCGGCGCTCGACGCCCGCATCCGAGAGCGCCTGCTCTCTCTCGGCAGCGAACGGGCCACGCTCCGCGGTTCGGCAGGTCGAAGGTAGCCCGCCCCGTCGCGATGCTTACCCCTCGACGCGGCCCGCGCCGTCGGCGGCCGTAACGACATGGACCGCAGGCCGGATGCCGGTCCGCCGCGGGTACTCGGATCCCACCACGCGCCGCAGCTCCTCGACGGCACCCTCGCGGACGAGGTTGACGGTACTGCCGCCGAAGCCAGCTCCGGTCATCCGAGCCCCGACCACGCCCGGCACCGACGTGGCGACCTCGACCATCGCGTCCAGCTCCGGCGAGGTGACCTCGAACAGCTCGCGCAGGGACTCGTGGGATGCCGCGAATGCTCGTCCGACCGCGGTGAGGTCACCTTCGCGCAGGGCCCGATCCACCTCGAGCACCCGTTGGTTCTCGTGGACGACATGGAGACAGCGCCTGAAGACCACAGGGTCCAGCTCGCTTCGGGCGGCTTCGAGCATCTCCACTGTCACGTCGCGTAGCGAACCGACAGCCACGTCGCGCGAGCGCAGCAACTCGACGCCCGCCTCGCACTGAGCTCGCCGCTCGTTGTAGGCGTTCGAAGCGTCCAGCCGGTGTGGCGCCGACGTGTCGCACACGACCAGCAGATGGCCGGGCGGGAGGGCCACCGACCGGTGCTCCAGCGAGCGGCAGTCGAACAGCAGGGCCGCACCGGCTCGCCCGTGGCTCGATGCGAACTGGTCCATCAGCCCGCACATCACGCCGACGTAGACGTTCTCCGCCCGTTGGGCTGCCCGCGCCAGATCCATCGGCGGCAACGGCGGGGGAACCTCGACGGCGAGGGACCACGCCGACGCCAGCTCCAGTGCCGCGGATGAGGAGAGTCCCGCGCCGGCGGGCAAGGTCGTGGCCACGACGCCCCGGAGCCCGCGCATCGCAACGCCTCTTTCGCCGAGTGACCATGCCATGCCTGCCGGGTAGTCGATCCACTGACCGGTGGGCGCGCCCGGCGCGAGGCCGTCGAGGGAGAATCCGAGCCGCTCCCCCGTCTCGAGTCGCGTCAGCTCCACCGTTCGATCGCCGGATGCCACGGAGGCGATGCGGATCTCCAGGTCGATGGCCG
>JACDBP010000157.1 GCA_013694835.1 Chloroflexota bacterium | reverse complement strand
TG
Source organism: Chloroflexota bacterium (assembly GCA_013694835.1). Lineage (GTDB taxonomy): Bacteria > Chloroflexota > Limnocylindria > Limnocylindrales > CSP1-4 > JACDBP01. The sequence continues at coordinate 2,759 of JACDBP010000157.1, read as the reverse complement.
GTGGCAGAAACGCTGTGCCTGCACGGCGACACGCCCGAAGCAGCCGCCTATGCGCGGGCGGTCCGCGATGCGCTCGAGGAGGCGGGGGTCACGGTCCGGCCGCTCGGATCCGTGGGGTGACGGCGCCGCGACAGACCGGGCGAGAGACGGACGCTGCGATCGTGCCCATCGTCCCCATGGGGGACGCCGCGCTGCTGGTCGTGCTGGGTGAGGTGGTCGAGCCGACGCTCTGCGATCAGGCGCACGAGCTTGCGCGCGCTGTCGGGGATCAACGAGCGGCCGGCGCCTCCTCCTGGGGTACGCCCGTCCCCGCCTACGCCAGCGTGCTGGTCCCGTTCGACCCACTGGCCTGGTCGCTCGACGAGGCCACGCAGCGGTTGCGAGCGCTGATCGACGGTGAGCGGGACGTCGAGCCCGTGGGCGATGATCCGGAGGGGCGGATCGAGATCGCGGTCCGCTATGGGGGCGAGGATGGGCCTGACCTGGACGACGTCGCCCGGCGGACCGGCCTCTCCACCGCCGAGGTGATCGCCGCCCACGGCAGCACGGACTACCTGGTGTACTTCCTGGGTTTCGCGCCCGGGTTCGGGTACCTGGGACCGCTGCCGGAGGTGCTGCGGTTGCCCCGGCGCGACTCGCCGAGGGTCCGTGTGCCCGCCGGCAGTGTCGCCATCGCCGGTGCCCAGACCGCGGTCTACCCGCTGGAGACGCCGGGCGGTTGGCATCTCATCGGAAGGACCGACGTCCGGCTCTGGGATGCCGGCCGTGAACCACCGGCGCTGCTAAGCGCGGGCCGCTCCGTCCGTTTCCGGGCGGTCGGCGCCGGCGCCCGAACCCGATGACACCGTTGCTCGAGGTCATGGCGCCAGGCTTGCTTTCGACCATCCAGGACATGGGCCGCCCCGACGCCGCGCCGCTGGGCGTGCCCCGCTCGGGGGCGTCTGACCCGTGGTCGCTCGCGATCGCGAACCTGTTGCTGGGCAACGAACGGGACGCGGCCGCGCTGGAGGTGACGGTCGCGGGTCCCGAACTCCTGGTCCTCACCCCCTGCACGGTGGCAGTGTCCGGCGCGGACCTCGGCGCGACCGACGGCCTCGAGGACCGGGCGCTGACTCCGGGTGGGAGCTACCGATTGCGGGCCGGCAGCACGCTCCTCTTCCGCGGAGCGCCTGCCGGCGTCGTTTCGATGTCTGCCCGATCGTATCTCGCGGTAGCCGGAGGTTTCGAGGTCCCGATGGTGCTCGGGTCAGCGTCGACCTGTCTGGCCGGCGGGTTCGGCGGGCTCGAGGGTCGCGCGTTGCGGACCGGCGACCGCCTTGCGGTCCGGGGTGTGCCGGACGGACCGGTCGCCGGAGCGCGGTGGTCGGGGGCGACGCCCATGGACACGCCCGATGCGCCGATCCGGCTCCTGCCCGGCCCGCACACCGCGATCTTCGGCTCCACCGTTCGGGATCGGCTCGTGACCGGACGATGGACGGTCGGGGCCGAGAGCGACCGGATGGGCCTTCGGCTCGAGGGCCAGCCGATCCCCTCTGTCGACGCGGACAAGGGCACGATCGTCTCCATCCCGGTGACCTGGGGGGCGATCCAGCTGCCACCCGGCGGCCATCCGATCGTGTTGCTTGCTGACCACCAGACCGTCGGCGGGTATCCCGTTGTCGCGGTCGTCTGCACCGCCGATCTCGGGCGGCTCGGACAGCTGGCGCCCGGCGCATCGGTGCGCTTCGCCTGGACGGACCACGAGACGGCGGTGGCCGCGTTGCGGTCGCAGGTCCGGGCGTTCGACGGGGCCGCCATGCTGCTGCGTCGGACGGACTCCTGGGATCGACTCGTAGAGGCGGCGGAAGGATGAGCGTCGGGCCTGCGCCGGCCTTCGGCATCAGGCGTTCCGCCCGCGCTCGACGTCTGCGCTTGCGGATCCTGCCCAGCGGCGAGGTCGTGGTGACGCTGCCGACCCGGGCGCCGGAGCGGCTCGCCGCGGAACTGGTACGCGAGAAGTCGGCCTGGATCGCGCGGCACCAGCTTCGTCTCGGCGCAGTGCGCGCCCGCCTCGATGAGCGACCGGGGCTCGATCGAGGTCGCGTCCTGTCGGTTCGGGGTCGGCCCCTGGAAGTCGGTCTCGTGCCGACCGCCGGGGAGCGCACGCACGTGGTCGAGGACCCCATAGCAGGACGGCTGTCGGTCCACCTGGACCCCGGCGACGAGCGTTCAGCATCGAGCGTCATCGAGGTCTGGCTCCGCGCGGAGGCGCGCCGCGAGATCACCCGGCTCATCGAGCGGCACGCGCCCGCCATCGGTGTGACGCCGACCAGATCGGTGGTCCGCGACCAGTCCAGCCGCTGGGGCAGCGCGTCGCGGCGTGGCACCGTCTCCTTCAGCTGGCGGCTGGTGCTGGCGCCGCCGGAGGTGCTGGAGTACGTCGTCGTCCACGAACTGGCGCACCTGCGGGACCTCAGTCACTCGGACCGGTTCTGGCGGCTCGTCGGGACCCACTCGCCGCACGTCGCTGCTTCCCGACGGTGGCTGCGTGAACACGAGGCGGAGCTGCGGTATGCGCTGGACTGAGCGCGGCAGGTCACGGCGCGGCGCGATCGTCGGCATCATCGCCCTCGCGGTGCTGGGCGGGCTCGCAGCCGTGGCGCTGTCCGGCCGCAGCCTGATCCCCGGAGTCCCGCCCGGCCTCGTGGCGCTGCCGTCGCCGATCGTCGCGCCGTCCGGTGCTGCCCTGCTGGCCGGGGCGGGTGACGTGGCCGGCTGCG
>JACDBP010000101.1 GCA_013694835.1 Chloroflexota bacterium | reverse complement strand
ATCCCGACATCCAAGTCGCAGGTCTTCTCGACCGCCAGCGATTCCCAGCCGCAGGTGGAGATCCACGTGCTGCAGGGCGAGCGCGAGATGGCGTCGGACAACAAGACGCTCGGCAAGTTCATCCTCGCCGGGATCCCGCCGGCACCGCGCGGCGTGCCGCAGGTCGAGGTCACCTTCGACATCGACGCCAACGGCATCCTCGACGTCAAGGCCAAGGACCGGGCGACGGCCCGCGAGCAGACGGTGCGCATCACGGCCTCGTCGATGCTCTCGAAGCAGGACGTGGACGCGATGGTCCGCGAGGCGGCTGAGCATGCGGATGAGGATCGCGAGCGCCGCGAGGCGGTCGAAACGCGGAACCAGGCGGACGCGCTGGCCTTCCAGGCCGAGCGGACGCTGCGGGATCTGGGTGACAAGGTCGGCTCGGACGACAAGGCTGCGGTCGAGTCCGGCATCGAATCGCTGCGGACCGCGCTCAAGGGCGACGATCTGGAAGCGATCAAGCGGGAGTCGCAGAGCCTTGCCGAGGCGCTCCAGCGGGTCGGGACCGCGGCCTACCAGGGCACCGAACCTGTCCAGGGCACCGAGGACTTCGACGCCGACCCGAACGCGGCGGGCGGCAACGGTGCCGGCGCTTCCGGCGACACCGCCGACGCGGACGTCGAAGAGGCGGTCGAGGGCGAGTTCAAGGAGGTCTGAGGACGCGGCGCCTTCCCGCGCTAGGCGCCGGATCCGATCAAGCCAGGCCCGGGTCGCGCGAGCTGACCCGGGCCTCCTGATTCCCGGCGGCGGCCGGATTCCCGCCGTGGCCGGGAGCCGCCTGGTTCGGGCCGCCGCCCTGGTTGGCCACGCCTGGTCTGACAGACACCCGTCAGACCGGTACAGGTCCGATCAGGAGGGTGGTGTGCGGTCGGCTCGTGCCGAACCACGGTCAGCCGAGCGCGCAGCGCGTCCGATGGGCGGCCGAATCGTCGGATCGGGACGTGGCACCGCGACTCATACCCGTCCCACAGGTGTCTGACGCCCGGCGCTCACCGAGCCGGTGGCACGAAGCCCGGATCGATCGATCAGCGTCCGGCGCTGCTCGGTGGGCTGCCACGGCGTTCGGTCGGCCGCTCCCCACCGTAGTCGGAGCGGTTCGGGAGCTGCATGAAGCGGCTCGGCACCGGGAGTGGCTCGAAACCGAACTGCGCATACAGCCCGTGGGCGTCGCGCGTCGCAAGCATCCAACGGCGGAGGCCCTGCAGCTCGGGGTGGGCCATGAGCATCGCCATCATCCTCTTGCCGAGCGCCCGACCCCGGTGCGCCGGCAGCACGTAAACGTCGCACACCCAGGCGAACGTGGCCCGGTCCGTGACGACACGGACGAACCCGACCTGTTCGGGCCTGCGACCCGCCACGCCAGCTTGGGCCTCGGCGGCTTGACCTGGGTCACCGGGCCTGCGACCCGCCACGCCGGCTTGATCCGACGCGCCGCTCGGGCCCGGACTGCCTCCATCCGTCGGGTCGAGGTATGCGCCAACGCCGAGCGAATGTGTGAGCGACCGCGTCACCACGTCCAGCGGCACGCCGGCCGCCCAGTACGACGCCGTCAGCGCGGCGTGGATCGCCGCCGCGTCCCAGAGGGCCAGATCGGTGCTCAGCAGGTATCCGTTTCGGCGCTCTTCCATCCTTGAACCTTAGCGGCGTCGGCGATCTGGCCGAAGGAAAGTCCGGCATCGAGCAAACGGTCCCGCTCGGGGGCGAGTGACTCGCGTCCATCCGCCCGGTACCTGACACTACCCGACGGAGCCCTGCGATACCATGCCGGGGTGCCCACCGATGCCTCGACCCCGCTCATCCATGCCCAGGACCTGACGAAGCGATTCGGACCCATGACTGCGGTCGACGACATCCGCTTCGACGTCGCGCACGGGGAAGCCTTCGGCTTCCTCGGACCGAACGGCGCCGGCAAGACGTCGACGATGCGCATGATCGCCTGCGTCTCGCCACGCACCGCCGGTGACCTCGAGGTCCTGGGCATGGACCCCGACGTCGATGGCCACAGGATCCGGGCGCGCCTGGGGGTGGTGCCGCAGTCGGACACCCTCGACAGCGAGCTGAGCGTCGAGGAGAACCTGTTCATCTACGCGCGCTACTTCGACATCTCGTACAAGGACGCCCGCAAGCGCGCCGGAGAGCTGCTCGAGTTCGTGCAGCTCAACGAGCGGGCCAAGGACGAGGTGGAGCCCTTGTCAGGCGGCATGAAGCGGCGCCTGACCATCGCGCGGGGGCTGATCAACGAGCCCGAGCTGCTGCTCCTGGACGAGCCCACCACGGGCCTCGATCCCCAGGCCCGCCACCTTGTCTGGGACCGGCTGTACCGGCTCAAGCAGCGCGGCGTGACGCTGGTCCTGACGACCCACTACATGGACGAGGCGGAGCAGCTGTGCGACCGCCTGGTCGTCATGGACAAAGGCAAGATCGCTGCGGAGGGGTCGCCCGCGGAGCTCATCCGCGACCACTCCACGCGCGAGGTGGTCGAGCTGCGGTTCGGGC
>JACDBP010000066.1 GCA_013694835.1 Chloroflexota bacterium | reverse complement strand
CCTCCAGCCCTTCAGCGGCATCCCACAGCTGCAGCTCGCGCATGCCGGGAGTGTCGATGAGCAGCCCCCCGCCGGGGAGCCGCAGCAGCTGACGAGCGGTGGTGGTATGGCGGCCGCGGGCGTCGTCCTCGCGGACAGCACCGGTCGCCTGTCGCTGCGTTCCGAGTAGCGCGTTGACAAGGGTCGACTTGCCGACACCGGACGAACCCAGGAACGCCGCGGTCTGACCGGGGGTGATGTAGGCACGGAGCTCATCGACGCCCAGGCCGAGGACGCCGCTGACGATATGGACGGGAACGTCACCGGCGATCTCGCGGACCTGCCGCACACGATGGGGGATGTCGTCGCAGAGGTCGGACTTGTTGAGGACGACGACGGGCGCCGCCCCCGAGGACCAGGCCAGGGCGAGGTAGCGCTCCAGGCGCCGCGGGTTGAAGTCACCATCGAGGGCGCTCACCAGCAGCACGGTGTCGATGTTCGCGGCGAGGACCTGCTCGGTCGGCAGCTTTCCGGCGCCGCGGCGCGAGAACGAGCTGATCCGCGGCAGCACCGCGTGGATCCTGGCCTCGCCTCCCTGGGCCGTGCCGGCCTCATCGCTGGACCTGTCGATAGCGACCCAGTCGCCGACGGCTGGGAAGGCGGCCGGGTCGGCGGCAAGGTGCCGGAGCCTGCCGGCGACGGCGGCCGGGATCTCGTCGGCGGCGGTTCGGATCATGTAGCCGCCACGGTGCTCGGTCAGCACGCGGGCGGGCTGGAGCGATCGGCCGATGGCGGACTCGGCCGCCTGGAGCGCGGCCGCGAAGACGGGCCGCCAGCCGTAGTCGGAGAGCGTCGGGTCTGCGATGTCAGCGTCGTCGATAGGGGGCGTCGAGAGCATTCGATCTCCTGGTCATCATGGGCGGCGGCCCGGGTCGGGTGGTCGGCGGGACCGGGTGGCGACAGCGACGATGGGCTCGGTCATCGGGACACCTCCTTCGATGGGTGGCAGGGGATGGGGCGTCGGGCGACTCACTGAGGGAGGGTCACCCGACGCGCTTGAGCTTTCCGGTACGCTTGGCGTAGCGCTCGGCCCGGCCGAACATCCAGACGCCGAGCGGGATCAGGACCACGGCCATCGCCACCAGCGGCCACACGTTGTGGAACTGGCTGGCGGGTGCCGCGCCGTCGATCAGGCCGCGGCGCACGCCGTCGAGAACGTATGTGGCCGGCGACAGCCTGGAGAGGGTCTGCATCCAGTCGGGCAGGACCTCGATCGAGTAGTAGACGCCGCTGATGAGCAGCAGCAGGGACTGCAGCACGAAAGTCATCTGCGCGCCGCGCTCGACGTAGATCAGCGGCAGGATCGCCGCCATCATGCCGATGCCGATGAACGACAGCGAACCCAGGAGCATGAACAGGCCCGCCGTCGCGAAGTCGGCGCGCGACAGGTCGAGGCCGAAGAACAGCGCCAGCGTCACGAGGATGACGGCGGTGTGGACAAGGCCGTACACCACCGCGTAGAACGTCGAGCCGAGCAACTGCGAGACGCGTCGGACCGGCGCCATCATGGTGTACTCGAGGGTGCCCTCCCAGCGCTCCCACGCGATCTGCTCGGCGAGGATCTGGAACAGCACCGAGAGGTAGTTCCAGAAGATCGCGCCGATCATGAGGTAGAACAGGAGCCGGTCGTCCCCCTGATCCTTGCCGATGAGCGTGATCGACAACGCGCCCGCCACGGCATAGACCAGGAAGGCGGCTTCCCAGCCCCAGTAGCGTTTGGTGAGGTGCCAGTTGCGGGCGACGAACGCGTAGCTCGCCTTGAGCTCGCGGGTCATGACGGTCATCGAACGGTCTCCAGTGTGATGGGGGAGCCGACTCGCTCCTAGGGGGAACGAGCCGGCTGAAGGTCGTGCTCGGCGGCTGCGGCAAGGCGGTGGCCGATGCCGATGAGCGACTGCCCGAGGACGCGCCGGATGGCGCGACGCGGTGGGCGGTGCGACGAACGGGCCAGGCGCTCCGCGTGCGCGGAGCGGCGCAGGTCCGCCAGGTGAAGCGCGGCAAGGCCGCGCTGCGGGTTCTCGTGGAACAGCATCTGATCTCCTCCTTTCCGGCCCGGTCTTCCCCGTGTGCGGGCGCCCTGGGCGTAGCGGGCACGTTTTCCTCCGCAGGTCGCCTTCGGCGACTGCTGCGCGCGAAGCGCGTGGGTCCCGGCATTGCCGCCGGGCTCCACGCGTCGCTTGCGTGCTGTGGTGCTGGTGGTCATCGGTGCGGCTTGTCCGTGAGGGTCACTCGTCATCGGCGTCCTCGTCTGCCTCGGCGTCCTCGTCGAGCGAGCGACCCGTGTAGCTCATGAACACGCTTTCGAGTGTCCGCGGTCGTCCGTGCTCCCGGGCGACCTGCGCCTTGAGCTCGGTCGGGGTCCCCTCGGTGACCAGGCGGCCATCGTTGAGGATCCCGATGCGATCGCAGAGGCGTTCCGCCTCCGCGAGGTCGTGGGTGGTCAGCAGGACCGTCGTGTCGTGGTCATCGCGCATCTCCTCGATGAAGGTCTGGACGTCCAGCTTCGATCGGGGATCGAGGCCGGTGGTCGGCTCATCCAGGAGCAGCAGGGTCGGGCTCGTCATCAGCGCTCGGGCGATGGCGACCTTCTGCTGCATGCCACGGCTCATCTGCTCCAGCGGACGGCTGAGACGCTTCTCGGCGATGCCGAGCCGCGCCAGGATGCGGATCGAGTCGCGCCGGCCGTGGCCCGCATCGACGCCATAGAGCCGCGCGGCATACACGAGGTTCTCCAGCGGCGAGAGCTTCTTGAAGAACGCGGCGTCGACGCTGACGCGGTTGATGAGTCGCTTCACCGCCATCTCGTCCCGCTCGATGTCGAAGCCGAAGACCTCGACGCGACCGGAATCGAGCGTGAGCAGCGTGCTCACGAGACGGATGAGCGTGGACTTGCCCCCGCCGTTGGCGCCAAGCACGCCGTACACCTCGCCGCGCTCGATGCGCAGGGAGACGTCGTTCACGGCGAGCACCGGCTTCTTCCTGCGGCCCACGACGAACCGCTTGGTGACGTGCTCGACGAGGAGCGCGGGCACGACCGTGTCCGTGACGGCGAGCACCATCCCGGCCTTCGGTTTGGGTTGGTGCTCTCTGGGGGACTCGGGCTCGGGCGCGAGGCGGGGCTCGCGCGGATCGAGGAGGGTGGTCATTGCTCGGGCTCCAGGGCTGACATCGAAGGCTTGGAACGTTGGCCCCTGTGGTGACGGGGTCCGACCTTCGAGGCCACCGCGCCGGAGCGCATAGGGCAACAAAAAAGCCGGGGGGCCCGATCCGGCCCTCCGGCTGTGCGACGTGGCGCCTTAGGCGCTACGCGTCAACCTGGTGAAGGGCACGGATCTCCCGTCGCGGGCACGCCGAGAGGCGCGACTTTCCGCGGCCGGAAGGCGGCGGTGCTGGCGACGTGGAGGTTTGACATCGTTGCTGACGACTCCGTTAGCGGGGCGCGACGGCTCGCGCGGAGGGCGGAGTGTAGGTCGCGTCCGGCGCGGATGTCAAACGGGCGGGATCTGCCCGGTCGACAGCCTCGGGAGGACTTGCGGAGGCCGGCTCGGGTTCGGACCGACATCCTTCGATCGAGCTGTCAGGGGGCGTCGTCGGCGATGGTGACGAGGCCCTGGGCGAAGGCAGCTTCGCGCTTCGGCTGGTACCAGGCATCAAAGGCCGTTTCGACGAGGGACTCGCGTTGCTCCGGCCCCAGGGACCGCGTCTCGCGCCCCTCCACGCGGTAGAAGTGGACGCCGTCGTCCAGGGTCAGTGGTCCGATCACCTGGCCGACGGAGGCGGTACGGAGCGCATCTTCGACGGCCGGGTCCGCCTCGAACGGGGCGATCCACCCGAGGTCCCCGCCTCGGGCCGCCTCCTCGCCGTCCGACTCGGCCTTGGCGATCGCCGCAAAATCGGCGTCCGGCTCGGCCAGACGCGCCTGGACCGATGCCACGCGCTCGGCGAGCGGTGAGCGGCGGTCCACGTACAGCAGGACCGACGCGCCGAACTCGGTCGGCACCGGACCGATGATGTCCCCGACCTCGT
>JACDBP010000052.1 GCA_013694835.1 Chloroflexota bacterium | reverse complement strand
ATCCCGACTGGCTGACCTCGACGCCCGGATGCGACAGGTCATCGATTCCGAGACACGCGCCGAGAACGAGTCGGAGCGGCTCAACGCGGACCTGGTCCGCTCGCAGGCCGCCGAGCAGGTGGCGCGCTCGGATCTCGAACGTGCACTGGCGGAGAGTGGTGCGGCCCGAGCGCGTCTGGAAAGCTACGAGCGGGCGGCCTGGGATGCGAGACACCGACTTCGAGAGGCCGAGACCCAGAGTCGCGACGTCGAGGTGGCCGAGATGGAGGCTCGGTTGGGGCTCGAGAGCACCCGTGAGGCGCTGCTGGTCGAGCTGGCAGGGATCGGCTCGCCGGGCCTCGAGGCCCTCCGGGCGGAGGCATCGGGCGCCGCGACACCGGATGCCGCTCCACGAGATGCCGCGCTACGAGCCGCCGATCCCGCCCCCGCGAGCGGCCAGCCGGCAGAGCAGATCCCGGAAGCAGACGTCCTGGCCGACGACCTGGAGTCCGCGCTCGACGCTGCGATCACAGCGTGGCACGCGGCTCCGTCGGGAGGGGCGGAAGCGCCCGTGCCACTGCCGGTGACGAAGCTTGCCACCCTGCGTCGGCGCTATCACGAGCTGGGCGCCACGAACCCGTTCGCGGCGACCGAGTTCCATGAGGTCAACGAGCGACTGACCGCGCTCGAGGGCCAGCGTGCCGACCTGGAGCGGGCCATCGGTGCCACCAGACAGCTGATCGAGGACCTGGCGGTGCTCGTCGCGACGCGTTTCCGCGACACGTTCGCGGCCCTCGAAGGAGCGTTCGAGCGGCAGTTCCAGCAGCTCTTCGACGGCGGTGACGCGCAGCTGACCCTCACCACGCCCGAGGACCTCTCGGTGACGGGGATCGAGATCACCGCGCGGCCGCCGGGCAAGAAGCGCCAGGCGCTGGCGATGCTGTCGGGCGGGGAGCGGGCACTCACGGCGGTGGCGCTGCTGTTCGCGATGCTCGAGGTCCGACCGGTGCCCTTCTGCGTACTCGACGAGGTGGACGCGGCGCTCGACGAGGCGAACGTCGGCCGGTTCGGAGCAGCCCTGCGGGGTCTCGCGAGCGACATCCAGTTCGTCGTCATCACCCACAACCGGGCGACCATCGAGGCTGCTGACGCGCTCTACGGCGTGACCGTCGGCGACGATGCGGTCAGCCGGGTCATCTCGCTGCGCATCTCCGACGTGGGTGCCGCGGAGGAACCCGACCGGCTCATCGAACGCGATGCCCCGGCCGCAGCGGCGGCCTCGTGAGCGGACCTCCCGAGGGGACCATCGACGCCGGTGTGCGCCGGAGCCGCCTGGGCTTCGTTTCGCGGATGCGTGAGGTGCTCCGCGCGAGTGACACGGGCGACGTGATGTGGGATGAGGTGGAGGAGACCCTCATCGCCGGGGACGTCGGGGCATCGCTGGCGCTCTATATCGTGGGCCGGGCACGCGCCGACGTGGCGCGGGGAATGGTCCCGGAGATCGCGGTTCGCCACGAGCTCGGGGCGCTGTTCGCACGCCGTGAGCCGGTGCCGTGGCCGCGTAAGCCGGCGCCGGATGTGCCGGCCGTGGTACTCGTCATCGGCGTCAATGGCACGGGCAAGACCACCACGATCGCCAAGCTGGCGCACCGGTTCCACACTCGCGGCGCGAAGGTGCTGCTGGCCGCCGGCGACACCTTCCGGGCCGCCGCCATCGAGCAGCTGCAGACCTGGGCGGATCGGGTCGGCGTGCCCCTCGTTGCGCACGCGGCGGGCGCCGACCCATCGGCGGTCGTCTACGACGCCCTCGACGCGGCCGTCGCCCGCGGCATCGATGTGGTCATCGTCGACACCGCCGGCCGGCTCCACACGAAGAGCAACCTCATGGAGGAGCTTGCCAAGATCCGCCGGACCGTCGCCAAGCGCCTCCCAGATGCCCAGCCCGAGGTGCTGTTCGTGCTGGATGCCACGACCGGTCAGAACGGCCTCAGCCAGGCAAAGGCGTTCCACGAGTCGGCCGGTCTGACGGGGATCGCCCTCACCAAACTGGACTCGACGGCCAAGGGCGGCGTTGCCTTCGCCATCGAGCGGTCGCTCGGGGTGCCCGTGCTGTTCGCGGGCGTCGGTGAGCGCGTTGATCACCTGCTCGACTTCCACCCCGATGCGTTTCTCGAGGCGCTCTTCGCCTAGGGGGCCTCGCGACGGCGCTCCGCTACACTTTCGGCAGGCGCCGTTCCGCGCCCTTCCGTCCCCGAAGTCCACCTCCGTGTCGCCAGAACTCGCGGCACCGCGATCAGGAGTCCCCACCGCCGTGTTCGACGTCCTCTCCGACCGCCTGCGCGATGTGCTGGGCAAGCTCACCGGGCGAGGCCGCGTCAGCGAGGCCGACGTCGATCTCGCGATGCGCGAGGTACGCCTGGCGCTGCTCGAGGCCGACGTCAACTACAAGGTGGTCAAGGACTTCGTTGCCCGGGTCCGCGAGCGCGCCATCGGCGCCGAGGTGCTCGAGAACCTGAACGCCGGCCAGCAGGTCATCAAGATCGTCCACGAAGAGCTGACGGCGCTGCTCAGCGTCGGAGAGCGCGGCCTGCGACTGCAGGGCAGCCCGTCGGTGATCGCGTTGGTCGGGCTCCAGGGTTCGGGCAAGACGACCTCCGCCGCGAAGCTCGCGCGTCACTTCGTCAAGCAGGGCCGCCAGCCGCTGCTGGTCGCGGCCGATCCCTATCGTCCGGCGGCCGTGGACCAGCTGGTGGCGCTCGGTCGCAGCCTCGACATCCCGGTTCATCGCGCGCCGGCCGGCACGTCCGTGCTTGACATCGCGAAGGGCGGCCTGGCCGAAGCCAGGCGGTCCGGCCGGGACGTGGTCATCGTCGACACCGCGGGCCGGCTGCAGGTCGACCAGGTGCTGATGGAGGAGATCCGGGGTCTTGCGGCGGCGATCAAGCCTGCCGAGACGCTGCTGGTGGTCGACGCGATGGTCGGCCAGGAAGCCGTCAGCGTGGCCCAGGCCTTCCACGCGGCGCTGCCCGTCAGCGGGCTCGTTCTGACGAAGATCGACGGCGACGCCCGCGGTGGTGCTGCGCTGTCCATCAGCGCGGTGACTGGCGTGCCGGTCAAGTTCCTCGGCACGGGCGAGAAGACGGACGCGCTGGAGCCGTTCCATCCCGACCGGCTTGCCGGCCGGATCCTCGGTATGGGCGATGTGCTGACGCTCGTCGAACGCGCCCAGGAGACCTTCGACCAGAAACAGGCCGAGCAGCTCGCCACCAAGCTGCGCAAGAACGCCTTCACGCTCGAGGACTTCCTCGAGCAGATGCAGCAGATCAAGAAGATGGGGCCGCTTGGCGATGTGCTGGGCATGATCCCCGGGATGGGCGGCATGGCCAAGGACGCTCAGAAGGCCGTCGAGGGCGGCGAGCTGAGCCGCGTCGAGGCCATCATCCGCTCGATGACCGCGGACGAGCGGCGCGACCCACACGTCCTCAACGGCTCACGGCGACGCCGGATCGCCCGGGGATCGGGTACCACGCTGCCCGACGTCAACCGTGTCCTCAAGCAGTTCCAGGAGATGCGGAAGCTGATGCGCCAGATGGCCGGTGGAGGGCGCCGCCTGCCGGGCCTTCCCTTCGGCCGCCGGTAGTGACGACACAGAAGGAGCCACACCCGATGAGCGATCCCAACGACAGGTACCGGCCTCCCGGCTCCGAGGAGCCCGGGCGGCAGGCGCCGTCCGACGAGACCGCCGTCCACGCAGGCCCCCTGCCGAACTCGCCCGACCTCCAGCCGGCACCATCGGCCGAGCACGCGTGGCAGCTGCCGCCGGTGGGCGGAACGCCCTCCCAGGCCACGCCGCCTCCCGGCACCTACCAGCCCCAGGACCAGCCGTCCTACGCCGCGGGCAGCGCGTCCTCCGATCCCTCGCTGACCCAGCCGTTGGCGGTCCCGGCTGCCGCCCGACGCAGTTCCGGGAGTCCGCTCCGCTGGATCGCCGCGCTCCTGGTCACGGTTCTCGTCGTCGGCACGGTGGGGGCGGTCGCGTTCTTCGCTGCCCAGACGAGCACCCCCACCTCGACCGCGCTGTCGTACCTGCCGGCGAGCACGGTGGCGTACTACGAGATGCGGCTCGACCTGCCCGGCGACCAGCGAGAGAAGGTCGCAGGCTTCCTCGCCCACTTCCCGGGCTTCGCCGACCGCACCACCCTCGACCAGGGCATCGGCCAGTCCCTCGACAAGCTTCTGACGGAGGCAACGAAGGGCCGCTACACCTACACCGGCGACGTCAAGCCCTGGTTCTCGGGTCAGCTGTCGGTCGCCATGCTCGAATACCCCCAGCAGCCGAGCCTGGATCCGACCGCGGCAGCGCCCAAGATCCCGCGGGTCGTGGCGGTCGTCGGGGTCCAGGACCGCGTCAAGGCCCAGGTCACGCTTGACAAGATCCGCGCGGAGGTCGCGCCCGGCACGGCCACCTTCGCCAGCACGTCGCGCCCCGACGGGACCCAGGTCGTGACGGTCACTCCCGCGAATGGCGGCGACGGTGACGGTGGCGCGAGCTACGCCCTCACGTCAGACGCCATCCTGGTCTCGTCGAAGGTCGAGGACCTCAACGCCGCCCTGGACCGCAAGGCGGCCGGTGCGGAGACCCTCGGCAAGGATGCGCGATTCACGGCGGGGCTCGCAAAGCTGCGCGGCGATCGCGTGGGACTGATCTACACCGACGCGACCGCCGCCTACGCTCAGCTCGCGAGCCTGGCACCCGAGGGCAAGCCCGGCAACAAGCTTCTGACCTACTTCCTGACGAAGATCCCGACGATCAGCATGTCCTCGGTCCGGTTCGAGGGCGACCGCCTGGTCATCGACTCGATCAACCGCGCCGCGCCGGGCGCGACCCCGGGTAGCGGCAGGGACAGCGGTCTCACGAAGCGCGTCCCGAGCGACAGCCTCGCCTATGCCGAGCTGCCGGATGCCGGCAACTTCGCCCGCGAGCTGGTCACCGCTCTCAAGCAGGATCCGCTGCTGCAGCAGGCCGGCCCGAACGTCCAGCAGCAGATCACCCAGATCGAGGGCGTGCTCGGCACGAAGCTCGAGAACTACCTTGACTGGCTGGGCAACGTCGTGATCACGGGCGGCTTGAGCGATGGTCAACCGGCCGTGGCGCTCGTCGCCTCGCTGACCGACGAGAACGTTGCGAAGCAGAGGATCACCCAGCTGACGACCTTCGCCCAGCTCGGTGCCGGCAAGGCAGCCAAGGTGACGCAGCAGGACTACGCCGGGACCCAGCTCACCACCATCGCACTCGCGAGCGGCTCACCGCTGCCGGGCGACCTGCCCTCGAGCATCAGCTATGCCATCAAGGACGGCGCCTTCATCCTGGGCTGGGGCGAGGCCTACACCAAGAAGCTGCTCGACCTGAAGCCCGAGGCAAGCCTCGGCCAGTCACAGCGGTTCGCCGACGTGCTGAAGGCGGCTGGAGGTCCGGCCACCTCGGGCCTCATCTGGGTGGATCTCAGCGGTATCCGGGCGATCGTCGAGGAGAAGGCGCTCCCGGCCGACTTCCGGGACCGCTACGACAAGGAGTTGAAGCCGTTCCTCGTGCCGCTCGATCAGCTGATCATGGTGGGCATCCAGGACGGCGCAGATCAACAGGCCCACTTCCAGCTCATCGTGAAGTGAGGCGAGGGGCGTGCCCACGCCCCTCCGCCCACCCCAGCCCAAGGAGGAAGCAGAGCACCGTGGCCGTTCGGATCCGTCTCAGTCGCGTTGGCGCGACCAAGCAACCAACCTACCGTTTCGTCGTCAGCGACAGCCGTGCCGCCCGCGACAGCCGTTCGCTCGACACCATCGGGCACTACAACCCACGCATGGACCCCGTTGAGATCACCGTCGACGCCGAGAAGGCGAACAAGTGGATGAGCCAGGGGGCCAAGCCGACGGACACGGTGGAGCGCCTGTTCCGCAAGGCCGGCATCCTGCCGGACGCGAGCTAGGCACACCATGGCAGCCCAGGAACTCATCGAATATGTCGCCAAGTCACTCGTCGATGATCCCGATGCTGTGACGGTGGAGCTTCATGACGAGCCGGACGGCCGGGTCCTCGAGCTGCACGTGGCCGAGGACGACATGGGCAAGGTGATCGGTCGCAACGGTTCTGTCGCGAAGGCCCTGCGGACGTTGCTCAAGGTGATGGCTGCTCGCGACGGCGAGTCGATCTCGCTGGAGATCGTCTAGCGGCCGTGGCCGACGTGCGTCGCCGCCGCTCCGGAGCCACGGACCCGCATGATCGACTGGTCGTCGGGAGGGTGCGAGGGTTGCACGGCCTCAACGGCGCAGTCCGCGTCGAGGTGCTGACCGACGACGACTCGAGGTTCGCGGAGGGCAGCCGCGTCTTTCCGGAAGGATCGTCGGACGTGCTCACCGTCGGCTGGGTCCAGCCAGACGTGCCGGGCATCCTGGTGCGCTTCCAGGAGGTGCGGACCCGCGAGGCGGCCGAATCCCTGCGCGACGTTTACCTCGAGGTCGAGCGACCGGTCCAGGGTCTCGCACAGGGTGAGGCCTACTGGCACGAGGTCATCGGCGTGCCCGTGACGACGAGCGCCGGCGAATCGCTCGGCACGGTCGCGGACGTCTTCCGGGCGGGGGAGTCGGAGGTCTACGTCGTCCGCGGTGGGACCCGCGGAGAGGTGCTGGTCCCCGCGGTCCGCGATGTGGTCAGGGTCTTCGAGCCGGCCGAAGGCCGCATCGAGATCGACGGCGAGGCGTTGGGACTGGACGACGAGCCCCCGACCAGGCGAGCTCGCGGACGGCGCTCCTCGCGGCTGCCGCGCGGCATGGTGCCCGAACGGGGCGACAAGCCGGCCGACGGGTGACGCTCCGGATCGACGTGGTCACGCTCTTCCCGGAGCTCTTCCCCGGCCCGCTCGGCGTGAGCATCCCGGGCCGGGCCATCGAACGGGGGCTGGTCGAGCTCCGGGCCTACGACTTGCGCCGCTGGGGACTGGGACGCCATCGGAGCGTGGACGCCTACCCGTACGGTGGCGGGGCGGGGATGGTGCTGCGACCGGAGCCGCTCGCCGGTTCGCTGGCCGAGCTCCGTGCGCCGGGCGTTACCGTGGTGCTGCTCGACCCGGGCGGCGAACCGTTCCGCCAGGCCCGCGCCCGCGACCTCGCCGAGCGCTCGCACCTGATCCTGCTCTGCCCTCGCTACGAGGGCGTCGATGAACGGGTCCGAGGCATGGTCGACCTGGAGCTGTCGGTCGGCGACTTCGTCCTCTCCGGTGGCGAGATCGCCGCGATGACCGTCATCGATGCCGTCGTGCGCCTCCTGCCCGGCGCCATCGACGAGGCGTCGCCGGTCGAGGAGTCGTTCTCCGATGCAGGGCTACTGGAGTATCCCCAATGGACGCGGCCGCCCGAGTTCGAGGGCCAGCGCGTCCCGGACATCCTCGTCAGCGGCGACCATGGTGCGGTCGCTCGCTGGCGCCGTGAGCAGGCCATCGAACGGACCAGGCGGCAGCGGCCGGACCTCCCAGGAGGCGGAGCCGCGGCAGGAGCAGACTCGCCGGACTGACCCGCGTCAAGACTGGAGCGTGCTACACTCCGCCGTCGTCGCCCAGAGGATGCGTCCGTGCGCTGGCGACCGCCCATGTCGACGACCGACCCGCCTCGTGCCGCCGCCCCCATATATCCGACTGGAAGGCTTCTTTGAACGTCATCGATGCGATCACGGCGGACCAGATCCGCACGGACCTGCCCGACCTCGCCTCGGGCGACACCGTGCGCGTCTCGGCCAAGGTGGTCGAGGGGACGCGCGAGCGCATCCAGGTCTTCGAAGGCACGATCATGCGGCTGCGAGGCGGGGGGATCACCCGGTCCATCACCGTGCGCAGCATCCGCAGCGGTGTCGGCGTCGAGCGCACGTTCAAGGTGAACTCGCCGCGCATCGAGAAGATCGACGTGGTCCGCCACGGCGTGGCCCGCCGCGCCCAGCTCTACTTCCTGCGCAAGCGCGTCGGCAAGGCCGCCTCGCTCCGCGAGCGCCGCCCCACCTGATTCGCGGCGGCTGATGGTGCGCCTCGTGGCTCGCCCGCCGTCCGCTTCTCCCTCGCGGCACTCCCATCGGATCCGGCATGCCCGGACGTAGGCGTACCCCGGTCCGGCTCATCGTGCCCACCCACCGCCACGAGCGGCGGCTCTGGCAACAGGGGATCGAGCGCGTCCTTGGCGTCGACGAGGTGGGCGTGGCACCAACGTCGGGAGCCGTGGTGGCGGCTGCGGTCCTGATGCCGACCAGCAGCAGGCGCATCAAGGGAGTTCGCGACTCCAAGACCCTCTCGCCTCAGCAACGGGAGCGCCTCGCCGTGCTGATCAGGCGCTCGGCGGTGGCGGTCGGGGTGGGCGCGGCATCGGTCGCGGAGATCGACCGCCTCAACATCTACCACGCGACACACTTGGCGATGATCCGTGCCATTCGGCGCATCCCCGGCCACGACCACGTGCTGGTGGACGGGCGACGGATCGTGGGCTTCGAGGAGCACGTGGGACCGTACACGGCCATCGTGGACGGGGACGCCGTCTGCTACTCCATCTCGTGCGCCTCGATCGTCGCCAAGGTCGTTCGCGATCGGATGATGACGAAGCTCGCGCGTCGCTATCCGCAGTATGGCTGGGAGCACAACGCGGGCTATGCCACCGCCGACCACCGAGATGCGCTTCGGCTGCACGGTGCGACACCGTTCCACCGCCGCTCCTTCGCACCGGTGCAGGAGGCGCTGATGGGCATCCAGCAGAGCGTCGTGTTCGACTGGGAGGAGGAGGTGGCGACGTGAACCTCCGTGGGCTACGCCGCGGCCAGCCCAGATGAGTGGCAGTGAAGCCGCCACCCGCAGGCTGGCACCATGCCGGGCCTCACGCGACGACGACGCCATGGCGATGCCGCGGAGACCGCCGCGGTCCGATTCCTCGAGTCGCTGGGATGGCGCGTGCTGGCCCGCAACATCGTCGTCGGGCGCGATGAGATCGACATCGTTGCGCTCGATCCCGGCCCGCCCGCGGAGATCGCCTGCGTCGAGGTGCGCAGCAACGCGACGAGCCGGTTCGGGGCGCCCGAGGAGAGCGTGGTCGGCCGCAAGGTGCGGCGGCTCTACCGTTCGATGGCTGCCCTGCGCTCGGACCTCGCGTTGTCCGGCGGCGGTGTGTGGCCTGCTGGCGGTACCCTGCCGCGCCGCATCACCTGGCGAGTGGACCTCGTGACGGTCGAGATGGCGCCATCGCTCGGCCCGTCGTCTGGCGGTCCCAGGATCAGGCACCTGAGACGCGTCGACCCGGCCTAGCGTCGCACGAGAGAGGTGGGAGCTTTTCCTGCCAGGTTGCCGCCCGGGCCGACCGTTCGGTCCCTCACGCAGGCCGTACAGCCCGATTCCTGCCATCGCGACTTCATGGCTGCTGAGCGTATGGCAGGAACGTGGCTCGAACGGGCAGCCCAACGATGCTGTCAGTAGCACATGGCAGCATCCACCGGCCGCGTCCGGCCCGAACCGACCCACCGGCAACGAACCCGCCGATCGACACCGCCTCGCGTGCTAGACTTCCCGGCGGCCGTCCCGCCTGTACGTGCCACCCCGACCGCGACGGTCCTTGCCGTCACGGATCACACACGCGCGCTGCTCCCCGCGGTGGTGCCGCCCGGCGATCGGCCGGACGGTCCGCGGACCGACGAGGCGCGCGGAGGATACAACCGGAACCTGGAGGTCCCGCCCCCATGCCCCTCGTCTCGATGCGCCAGCTGCTGGAGGCCGGTGTCCACTTCGGACACCAGACTCGCCGTTGGAATCCCAAGATGCGCCCGTTCATCTTCGCCGAGCGCAACGGTATCCACATCATCGACCTGGCGCAGACCGTCAAGCGCCTCGATACCGCCCTCGACTTCGTCCGCGAGACGGTCGCTCGTGGTGACTCGATCCTGTTCGTGGGCACCAAGAAGCAGTCGCAGGAGCCCATCAGCGAAGAGGCGACACGCGCCGAGATGCCCTACGTCAACCAGCGTTGGCTGGGCGGCATGATGACCAACTTCATCACCATCAGGAAGCGGCTGGCGCTGATGGAGCAGCTGGAGGCGCGCCAGGCCAACGGTGACTTCGAGCGAATGGCCAAGAAGGAAGCCTCGCGGTTGACCGAGGAGATGACGAAGCTGCAACGGACGCTCGGCGGCATGCGTCGCATGAAGCGGCTGCCGGGGGCGCTCTTCGTGATCGACCCGCACCGCGAGCGGATCGCCGTGACCGAGGCGCGCAAGCTGGAGATCCCGGTCATCGGCACCGGAGACACCAACGTCAACCCCGACGAGCTCGACTACATCATCCCGGCCAACGACGATGCGATCCGCGCGATCCGGCTTCTGTGCAGCCTCGTGGCGGAAGCCGCCATCGAAGGCTCCCACGAGCGCTCCTCGCGCAACCAGCAGGCGGAACAGGTCGATGCCGCGACCGCCGAACAGGCGGACGAGACCGCCTCCGACGAGATGCTGGCCGCCCTCGGCGCCGGCGAGGCGCTCACCTTCGAGCCCGAACCCGACGAGGAGGATCTCCTGCCCGGAGGACCTGCCGCCGCCACGACGGCCGCGGCAGGCGCGACCGACAGCGACGACACGCCCGCAGGCGTGACCAGCGCCACCTAGGCCCACAAGAACGGGGCCGGTCGTGGCAGCCGGTCGGGGCGCGAGCGGCCGGTCACCTCGCCCTCATCGCCGGCGCCGGAAACGACCGGACGCGAACCGCACGAACAAAGGGAACCATGACCTCCATGACACAGCAGCCCATCCGACCCGAGCTCGTGAAGGAGCTCCGTGAGCGCACCGGCGCAGGCTTCATGGACTGCAAGCGCGCCCTGGAGGAGACCGGTGGCGACCTCGAGCTGGCAGCGGTCCAGCTTCGCGAGAAGGGGCTCGCGGCTGCCGCCAGGAAGGCCGGCCGCGACGCACGTGAGGGCCTCGTCTCGAGCTATATCCACGCGGGCGGCAGGCTCGGCGTGCTCATCGAGGTGAACTGCGAAACGGATTTCGTCGCGCGCACCGAGGAGTTCCAGAAGCTTGTCCGCGACCTGGCGATGCAGGTCGCGGGACTCTCGCCCGAGTACCCGACGATCGAGTCGGTGCCAGCCGACGTCGTCGAGCGGAAGCGCCAGGAGCTGCTCGCCGACGAAACGACGCAGAAGAAGCCGGAGAACATCCGCGGGCAGATCGTGGAGGGCCAGCTCCGGAAGTGGTATCAGTCCATCGTTCTCTACGAGCAGCCGTTCCGCGATAGCGAGCAGACGGTCGGTCAGCTCATCACGGATGCGATCGCCACGATCGGCGAGAACATCCGTGTTCGTCGCTTCACCCGGTACGCGCTGGGGGAGGAGATGTGACGATCGCCGAGCCTGAGCGGGCGGGTGATCGGGCAACGGCCCGGTACGACCGCATCCTGCTCAAGATCTCGGGGGAGGCGCTCCTGGGCGAGCGGTCGTACGGGGTGGATCCCAAGGTCTGCGCGTACATCGCCAGTCAGGTCGTGGCCGTGCACCGCGAGGGCGTCCAGGTCGCCATCGTCGTCGGCGGAGGCAATATCTTCCGCGGGCTGGCGGCATCCGCCAGCGGCATGGAACGTGCCACGGCCGACTACATCGGCATGCTCGCCACGGTCATGAACGGCCTGGCGCTGCAGGATGCCCTGGAGAAGGCCGACATGCCGACGCGCGTAATGAGCGCCATCGGCATGAACGAGGTGGCCGAGCCGTACATCCGCCGGCGTGCCCAGCGTCACCTGGAGAAGGGGCGGGTCGTCATCCTGGCAGCGGGGACCGGCAACCCGTACTTCACGACCGACACGGCGGCGGCCCTCCGCGCGGTCGAGATCGGTGCCCAGGTGCTGCTCAAGGCGACCAAGGTCGATGGGGTGTACGACGCCGACCCGATGCTGAACCCCGATGCGCGGCGCCACGATCGCCTGACCTACGGCCAGGTGCTCGCGGACCGGCTCCAGGTCCTGGACGCCACGGCTGTCTCGCTGTGCATGGAGAACGACATGCCGATCATCGTCTTCGACCTGAACGGGCCTGACCACATCCGGATGGCCGCCCTGGGCGCGTCCATCGGCACGCTCATCGACGGAGGAGGTTCGAGGTGACCGACCACGACCCCGCGACGGTGGAGCCGCGGATGGCCCGCGCCATCGAGGCCATGGAGCGCGAATTCCAGGCTGTCCGCACCGGACGAGCCGCGACGGCGCTCGTCGAGCGGCTCCAGGTGGAGTACTACGGCACACAGACACCGCTCAATCAGATCGCCGGCATCAGCGTTCCTGAGTCGCACACGTTGGTCATCCAGCCGTGGGACCGGAGCGCCCTCGGTGCCATCGAGAAGGCGATCCTCCGCAGTGACATCGGCCTGACGCCGAACAACGACGGGACCGTCGTGCGGCTGACCATCCCGCCGCTCACGGAGGAGCGCCGGCGCGACATCGTGAAGGTGGTGCACAAGCGGATGGAGGAGGCCAAGGTGGAGATCCGGGGCCACCGTCGCGACGCCGCCGACGAGATCAAGAAGCGGGAGCGCGACGGCGACATCGGCACTGACGAGGCGCGCCGTGAGCTCGAGGCGCTCCAGCGCACGACCGACCGATGGGTGGACGAGGTCGACCGGCTCGGCAAGGCCAAGGAACAGGAGATCCTGGAGGTCTGATGCAAGGGCGACGCGAGACGCGCGCTGCCGCGCGGGTCTCGGAGATGAGCGTGGCCCGTCCATCGGTCGCCCAGCCGCCTCCGCCAGGGGAGCTTCCCGTCGACGAGGGGACGGAGGGCGACCTCGAGGCGGTCGGTGTGCCGTGCCACGTGGCGATCATCATGGACGGCAACCGCCGCTGGGCGCGGGCACGCGGCGCCTCGGAAGCGAGCGGTCACGCGGCGGGCGTGGCTGCGATCCGGCCGATCGTGGGGCACGCGGCGAGCCGCGGCGTCGAGGTCCTCTCGATCTACGCCTTCAGCCGGGAGAATTGGTCGCGTGCCAGCCACGAGGTGCAGACCTTGTTCGGGCTGCTCGAGCAGGCGATCCGCGACTACACCCCGGATCTCGTCCGGCAGGGCGTGCGCGTTCGGGTGCTGGGCCGCCTCGACGAGTTGCCCCGGGCGACGCGCGCCTCGATCGACGAAGCCCTGAGCGCCACCGACGAAGGTGACCGGATGACGCTCAACGTGGCATTCAACTATTCGGGTCGCAGTGAGATCGTCGACGCCGTGCGCGGCTGCCTGGCCGACGGCCTGGCGCCCGAGGCGATCGACGAGGACGCCATCTCGGCCCGCCTCTACACGAGCGGGCTGCCGGAGCCGGATCTGCTCATCCGGACCGGCGGCGATCAGCGCATCAGCAACTTCCTGATCTGGCAGGCGGCCTACGCCGAGCTCTTCTTCTGCGACATCCTCTGGCCGGACTTCGACGCCGACACCTTCGACTCCGCGCTCGCCGAGTACGCCCGCCGTTCCCGGCGCTTCGGTCGCTGATCGACGCCGGTGCTGCGCCTCCGGGTCGCCAGCGCGGCCGTCCTCATCCCGGTCGTGCTCGTCGTGTTCGCGGTGGGTCAGCCGTGGCTCACGCTGCTCATCGCGCTCGTCACGGCGCTCGCTGGCTGGGAGGCCGCCGCGCTGCTTCGTCAGGCAGGCTTCCGCGCGGCACGTCTCCTGGTGCCGGCCATCGCGCTGGGCTTCGTGGCCGTCGCATGGTGGACCCCGTCGGAGGAGCGGCTGTGGATGCTGGCGATCGGCGTTGCGCTCATCGTGCCGGCCTTTGCCGGGCTCGCGCGGCCCGAGCCTCGTGAGGGATTCCAGGCCTGGATGGCGACGGCGTTCGGCGGCGTCTATGCAGGGTTGCTTGCCTTCCTGGTCGCGATCAGCCTCCATGGCCCGCCACTGGGCTCCGATCCGCCGATCGGCAACGCCCTCGACCCGGGTCGGGCGTGGCTCCTGGCGCTGGTCCTGACCGTGTGGTCCTTCGACACACTCGCCTACGTGGTCGGGCGGGCGTACGGCCGTAGGCCCTTCCTCGCCCACATCTCGCCGTCGAAGACCTGGACGGGAGTCGTCGGCGGGACGGTCGGCGCCATCGGCGTGGCGGCGCTCTGTCTGTGGGCGTTCGGGCGCAACCCCGCACTCGGTCTGGTCCTCGGGCTGCTGATCGCCGTTGCGGCCCAGGTGGGCGACGTGTCGGAGTCGATGCTGAAGCGCGCCGCCGGCGCCAAGGATTCCGGTCGTCTGATCCCTGGCCACGGCGGGGTGCTGGATCGGGTAGACTCGATCGTCTTTGCGGCCCCTGCGATGTACCTCTTCCTGATCCTGTTCTCCCCGTTCCTCTGAGCGTGCCATGAACCATCCTGACGCCGCACCGACCGGTGTGGCGCTGATCGGCTCGACGGGCTCGATCGGACGCCAGGCGCTCGACGTCCTCGCCCGACTGCCGGATCGGTTCCGGGTGGTTGCGCTTGCCGCCGGGACCGACCGCCAGGCCCTCGAGGCCCAGGCACGTGCCGTTCGGCCGGCCGTCGCTGCACTCGCCGATCCCGCCGCGACGCGGGCGTTGGACCTACCGGCCGGCACGGCACCCGAAACGGCCGATGACGCGCTCATCGCGATGGCCACACGCGACGACGTCGGGCTGGTCGTCATCGCCACCGGGGGGGTGATCAGCCTGCGGCCGGTCCTGGCGGCGCTCGGTGCCGGCAAGGTCGTGGCGACCGCCAACAAGGAGACGCTGGTGGTCGGCGGGCACCTGGTGATGCCGCTCGCCCGCGAACGTGCCGCCGTCACCGGGGCGCTGGACCCTGGCAGCCCCTACGCCAATGCGCTTGCCTGGCTCCGGCCGATCGACTCGGAGCACTCGGCCATCTGGCAATGCCTCGTCGGCGAACAGTTGGATGCGGTGGCGCGCCTGGTGCTCACCGCTTCCGGCGGGCCATTCCGCCGGACACCCGGCAAGGACTTCGCGGCGATCCGGCCGGAGGACGCGCTGGCTCATCCGACCTGGCAGATGGGGGCCAAGATCACCATCGATTCGGCGACGCTGATGAACAAGGGGCTGGAAGTCATCGAGGCACGCTGGCTGTACGATGTCGACTACGGGCGCATCGCGGTGGTGATCCACCCGCAGAGCGTCGTCCACTCCCTCGTCGAGTTCATCGACGGCTCCCTCAAGGCACAGCTCGGTCTTCCTGACATGCGCATCCCCATCCAGTACGCACTGACCTTCCCGCAGCGGGTGCCTTCGCCTGCCGCCGCGGTGGACCTCCTCGCTGCGGGCGCCATGACCTTCGAAGCGCCCGATCACGCGCGCTTTCCGGCGGTGCGCCTCGCGGAGCGCGCCGGCCGGCTCGGCCCGCACGCGACGGCCGCCCTGATCGCCGCGGACGAGGTGGCGGTGGAGCGATTCCTGGGCGGCACGCTCGACTTCCCCGGCATCACCGCCCTGGCGGCCGCCGCCGTCGATCGGTTCGGTTCCGGCGCCGGTGCCGGCGCGCCCGGCGTGGACGAGTTGGTCGCGCTCGACGAGGAGGTCCGAGCCTGGTGCCGGACCAGCGCTCCTCCCGATGACCGGGGTGACGCCTGATGTTCAGCGGCGTTCTCGACGTCATGGTGATGCTGGCGATCCTCGTCGTGCTCGTGGTCATCCATGAGTTCGGACACTTCGCCACGGCGCGTCTGTTCAAGGTCCGCGTCCACGAATTCGGCATCGGCTTCCCGCCTCGCGCTCGGGTACTCGCTCGCGACCAGGAGACGGTGTACACGTTGAATTGGCTGCCGCTCGGCGGCTTCGTGCGCCTCGAGGGGGAGGAGGGCGACTCACGGGACCCACGCAGCTTCGTCCGTCAGCCGCTCGTCAAACGTGTCGTCATCCTCCTCGCAGGCGTCGTGATGAACATCCTGCTGGCGTTCGTGCTGCTGTGGGCCATCGCGGCGTTCGCCGACCCGACCGTCGGTGTCAAATTCGCTTCGATCCCAGCCGATCCGTCCGGCCAGCTCTCCCCGGCACAACAGGCCGGGCTGGTGCCGATGACCAGGATCGGCGAGAAGAACGGCTTCCCGGAGTTCGACGAGAAGTCGGGCGACACGATCATCGCCGTGGACGGACAGCGGTTCTCCTGGTTCGACGCCCCGGCCGGCCTTCCCGACGGGATCCTGCGCTACCT
>JACDBP010000035.1 GCA_013694835.1 Chloroflexota bacterium | reverse complement strand
GTGGCCGGGTCCCGGTCCGCCATGAGCGGCGCCGCCGGCCGCACCAAGCGAGCCTGGTGCCCCGGGATGCCACGCGTTCGGAGGACGCCATCGATGTACTCGGCAGCCGACTCGCGGACGGCGACGGGAGCGCCGGCGACGAGTCCACGAACCTCTTCGTCGGATAGCGCAGCGAGGCGCTTGCGGATGTCGGCCAGCGGCAGGTGCTCGCGCTGGAGTTGCCTGGTGAGTCGCAGGCGCCAGAGATGGCCCTCTTCATAGCGGGTCAACGGACCTGCTCCCTCCGGCGACCTGAGGAGACCCTGCTGGACGTAGTAGCGGATGGTCCGTGGTGTGACGTCAGCAAGATCCGACAACTCTCCGAGGGTGTACGAGGTGGGGCGGTCGTCATCCGGCATGAGCGCATCATGACAGTCGCACGGTTCACTGTCAAGACTCAGGACCGCGGCCCAGGACGTCCCTCGGCGCTGGAGCCTGGCGGCCCTGGCCGACCGGATCCTGACGGCGCGAATCCCGCGTCAGCGAGGCTGGCGCCCTCCTGGCGTAGGATTCGGACTCCCGCTCCCCGAGGTCTGCATGCGCCGTCTCCCGCTCGTCCTGCTGTCGCTGATCGTCGCCGCCGCCTGCGGGGCGAGCGTGGCGCCGAGCACCTCCCCGCCGACCGCCGCCGGATCGGCCCCCGCGGGCTCGAGCGGAGGCCCGGCACGCACGACGGTCCCGACCGCCGGGGGCGTCGCCGCCTCGAGCCCCGGGCGGACGAGCCTGCCCTGCGGGGAGGTCATGTCCGCATGGGAGCAGACCAGGGAGATGCTCGATGTGCTGGCCAACCTCTCGACTGACGAGGCCTGGGCCGCCGCACAGGCTCCAGACTCGCCGATCACGCTCGATCCCGAGGCGCTCGACCGCTGGATCGATCAGCTGGCGAGCCTGCCCGGGCAGAGCGACACGGTGCAGGTGATGCGACAGGTCATCCCGCTGTACCGCGCCGCCGTCCGTTCCGGCAAGCCCTTCAGCGAGGCGTCGCAGGTGGGCATCCGGTTGCTGGAAGCAGCCAAGGACGCGGCATCACTGGCGGGCGTCGAGATCAGCACGGCCCTCGAGATCCGGGGCTGCACCGAGGTCTGAAACGCCCTGGAGGGCCGGCGCCATCCCCGGCGCGCGACCGCAGCCCGCGGCCCATCACGCCGTTTCGGAAGCTCCTCTGGCGGGCTGGACCTGGCCGGCTGACGGCACCGCGCGGGCGGGCTCGACCTCGTCCGCCGCAGCTGCATCGCGCTTCGAACGTGAATCGCTCGTCACGATGATCGCCACGGCGACGATGACGATCGTGGCTCCGAGCAGCATCGAGAGATCCAGCCGCTCGTTGAGCAGCAGCGCGCCCAGCGCGACCGCGACGACGGGATTCACGTAGGCGTAGGTCGAGATCCGGCCGATCGGCGCGTTCTGGAGGAGGAAGCCGTAGGCCGTGTACGCGACGATGGAGCCGACGACGATGAGGTAGCCAAGGGCCAGGAACGACTCGGGCCTGTACGCCGCGATGTCCACCGACGCGCCCTCACCTAAGAGCAGGCCGGCCGCCGAAAGCAGCAGCCCTCCGAAGAGCATCTGGTACGAGGTGGAGACGAAGGTGTCGGCCGGCAGCCCGATGCGTGGCGACGCGAGTGAGCCGGTCGCCCAGGAGGTCACGGAGACCAGCAGCAGCGCCATGCTGCCGAACGGGGCAGCGCCGGACAGGCCCTGTGGCAGGACCAGCACCGCCACGCCGACGAAGCCGAACAACACCCCGAAAACGGCAAGGCGCCGGGGCCGCTCCCCAAGGGCGCGGCGCATCACGACGAGCACCAGCGGCAGCGTCGCGACGAGCACCGCCGTGAGACCGGAGGGCACGTCCCGCTCGGCGAGCGAGACCATGCCGTTGCCGCCAAGCAGCAGACATGCCCCGACGAAGGCGGTCGCGAACGCCTCGCGACGAGTGATCCGAAGACCGCCCGGTCCCCGCCGCAGAACGAGCCAGAGCATCACTGCCAGTGCGGCCGGGATGAACCGTGCGCCGGCCGCGAGGAGCGGCGGCATGGAGTCCACGACGACCCGGATCGCGAGGTACGTGGAGCCCCAGACGACGTAGATCGTGAGCAGCGCAAGCCACACCAGCCATGGCGCTGCGGGGGTCCTGCCGGCACCGGTCGTCATAACCGGCACGATACCGCTTATCGGTTACGCGCGCGTGATCTCGGACGGAGCCCGCCGGCACGATGAGCAGCGTCACGGGACGCGCGTGATGATGAGCCAACGCGGGTTCGCGCGGGGCCATTGCTGGTCCGGGACGCGGTCGATGCTCGACTCGACGGTCTGTGGCTGCGCCCGCCCATCGGGGAAGAAATCCCGCTCGACGAGCGCAACGACCGCGACCTGCCGGGGTTCGCCGAGACCCGCCAGGCCCAGCCTCATCTCGAGCCGTCGGTCGACGATCGCCACCGTGCCCGGCGCGTTCGGGGTGCGGATCGTGGTGTCGCTTCGCCGGTCCAGGACCGAGAGGCCCAAGGGCGGTCCTTCCTCAGCCGCGGGGTCCGTGAGCGCGTTCCCGGCGACCGCCTGGAAGTCCGGCTCCAGATCGCCGGTCGCATCGATCTCGAGGATGAAGCGGAGCTCCTCGCCTTCCGGGTCCAGTAGTGGTGGGGCGGAGATCCCGTCCAGCTCCACGATCAGGTCCGGGCCCTCGAAGCGCGCCGTGAACCGCACCAGGTCGGCGTATCCGGGCGCTTGCGTCAGCTGCCCGCCTCCGTCCAGGACGTCGCCGCTCGGATCGGTCATGCCGCCGCCTCCCCGATACATCACCGCGAGCGAATCGCGCGGCGGGACCGTCAGCGCGTAGCCGAACCGGATCGTGTTCGGGTCGCGGACCTGGGGGTTTGCGGCGAGCAGCTGGGCGACGGTGATCCCGAACCGCCGCGCGATCGCGGTGAGGGTGTCGCCACGCTGGACGACGTACTGCTCGGGCGTCGGCAGCGGACCAGGACCGCCCGACGGGTCATGGGTCACAACCGTCGGTTCGGTCGAGGGAGCCGGCGAGTCGCCTGGCGGGCCGGGGTCGATCGACCCAGTCGGGGCGGATCCGAACGGGGTCGGGGAGGATCCGAACGGGGTCGCGGCCGGATCCAAGGAAGCCAGGTCGCAGCCGACGAGGGCGACCACGAGCGCAAGCGCGCAGGCGGCGAGACCGGGTCGCCGTCGAGACATGTGGCCAGTGTGCCACCGGTCCATGGACGTGCCGACTGTCGGACCGGCTCGCGGGTCCGCCGACTT
>JACDBP010000375.1 GCA_013694835.1 Chloroflexota bacterium | reverse complement strand
GGGCTGGTCCGAGCCGCGGGACGTCCCACCGACCGCCCGACGCCCGACCGTGGAGCCGTCGGCGGCATCCTCGTCGAGGACGGCGCCCGGGCTGACCAGGTCGGCGGTGTCGATGGTGACGCGGATTCCCCCAGCCTCGATCGTGGCACGTTTGCCGTCGCGCTCGAGTGCGGTGATCGTTCCCTCGAACCCTGCCCGGGTGAGGCCGCGCATGCCGACCTCCCAGGCACCCGGTGCCCGCGCGGCTGTCGCCTGGAGCACCTTTCCCCGGCCCCGGCCGCCCGCGCTGGGCAGTGCTGCGAGCCGCTCCTCCAGCCGCCCGGTGACTGCCTCGAGCCGTGCCTCGGTGAGCGTCTCGCGCTCCAGCAGCTGACGTGCCTGGCGGATCTCCTCGCGGATGTTGGCCAGCGCCCGCTCCGCCTCCTCGCGTGCCGCCATGAACGCGTCATCGCGCTCCCGCCGGGCCCGTGCCCGCTCCAGCTCGGCCTGGGCCTGTGCCTCCCGTGCTCGCGCCTCCGCCATCCCGGCCCGCTCCAGGATCGCGTCCACCTCGGACTGCCGTTCCTTGATCGACACGAGCGTCGACTCGAACTCCTGTTGCGCTCGGCTCAGCCGCGAGCGCGCGTCCGAGACCAGCTCCTCGCGCAGGCCCAGCCGCTCGGCGATGGCGAACGCCTGGCTGGTGCCGGGCAGGCCGATCGTCAGCCGGTAGGTCGGGCTCAACGTCTCGAGGTCGAACTCCACCGATGCGTTGCGCGCGAGCGGCGTGTTGTGAGCGTAGGTCTTGAGCTCCGCGTAGTGGGTGGTGGCGACCACCAGTGCGCCGGCTCGGATGAAGTGGTCGAGCAGCGCCTGAGCGAGCGCCGAGCCCTCCGTAGGGTCCGTGCCTGCACCCAGCTCGTCCAGGAGCACGAGGCAACCCGGACCAGCGCCCTCCACGATGCGCACGATGGAGCGAAGGTGGCCCGAGAACGTGGACAGCGACTGCGCCACCGACTGCTCGTCACCGATGTCCGCGAACACGTCGCGGAACAGGGGCAACCGGGACCCACCGGCGACGGGCACGTGCAGCCCCGATTGATGCATCAGCGCGAGCAGGCCCAGGGTCCGGAGCGCGACGGTCTTGCCGCCGGTATTCGGACCCGTGATGATCAGCGCCCGGTAGTCGCCGCCGAGCCGAATGTCGATCGGCACCACCCGCCCGCTGAGCCCGGGATGACGCGCCGATAGCAGCTCGACCTCGGGCCGCTGGCTCGTCTCGGCCCGCACGCCGCCCAGCTCACCCGCGAGGCGCGCCTTGGCGGTCCAGAAGTCGAACGTGGCGAGCGCCGTCAGGGTCTCGTCTAGGGCTCCCGCCTGGCCGCCGACGAGCGCGGACAGCTCGTCCAGGATCCGCTCCTCCTCGACCTGGACCGCCAGCTGCGCCTCCCGCCAGGCGTTGCCCAGCTCCACCGCGACCAGCGGCTCGATGAACAGCGTCTGCCCGCTCCCCGACTGGTCATGGACGATGCCCCGCACCCGCCCCTTGGCGTCCGCCCGCACGGGCACCACGTAACGGCCGTTGCGCAGCGTGATGAGTGGCTCCTGGAGGGCGCTGCTCATCTCCGAGCCGTGGACCAGCTGTTCCAGCCGCGACCGTAAACGCTCGTACGCGATGCGCACCCCCCGACGCAATCCTCCGAGTGCCGGTGAAGCCGAGTCGAGCAGCTCCCCGTTGGGGTCCAGGCTCTGCTCCAGGCGGTTGCGAAGCGCAGGCAGCGGCTGCAGCGCCCGACCGAGGTCGCGCACCAGCGGCCGCCGTTCCTCTTCCAGGGCCTCCTTCAGCCGCCCGGCGGCAGTGAGCGTCGCCAGGACCTCGTTGAGGGCGTCCACCTCCAGCCGGCCGCCGCGTGCCGCACGGCCCAGCCATGGCGCGATGTCGCGCGCGCCGCCCACGCCGACACTGGCACGTTCGGAGAGCACCTCGCGGGTCTGGTCCGTCTCATCGAGCTGACGCGCCACGACGATCGGATCATTCGAAGGCTCCAGCGCCTCAGCCAGCCGCCGTGAGGGAGCGAAGGCCGTGAGCGCGGCCAGCCGCGAGCGGATCTCCGGGTATTCAAGCAGCGTTTGGGAACGGGAGTCGGTCACTCGATGTCCTCGGTCCGATGCGGTGCCTCCGCCGCGGCCGACCCGACCGGTGGCCCCGGCGGGAACGGCCGGGAGAGCGCCGGATGATCGCAGATGCCGAAGCGCCACGGGCGGCTCGCCCAGTC
>JACDBP010000357.1 GCA_013694835.1 Chloroflexota bacterium | reverse complement strand
CCATTCCCGGCCGGCCACCTGCTGCGCATCGGCCAGGTCGCCCCGCCAGAGTGCCAGGCTGACCGCGCTCCGCTGGACGAGCGCGGTCCACTGACCGGCCGGCACGGTCTCCAGCTGGAGGAGCGTCTGGCCCACCATCCGGCTCGCCTCGTCGTCAGCGCGTGACTCCGTCAACAGGAGCGAGAGGTAGAGCGTGGGGGTGAACCAGGCGACTCCGGCCGGGGTCCACTCGAGGGCTGCGCGGCACTCTGCCTCCGATTCCGACCAACGTCCGAGCATGAACAGGATGTCCGCCGCGTTGCCGCGGAGGAAGGCTCCGTAGACTCCCTCCTGGCCGGCTCGACGCGCCTCGGCCAGCCCCTCCTTGACGACCTCCAGCGCGTCGTTGCGGCGGGAGTCCAGGTCGAGCAGCGTGGTGCGATTGGCGAAGGCGCGCATCAGATCGTCGAGCCGGCCGGCCTCCCGAGCAAGCGCTGTGGCTTCCTCCAACAGGTGCAGACCGCGACCGAGCTGGCCGTCGTACCCAAGGTCGACGCCGAGGGTGCAGGTGGCATGACCCAGCTCGGCCAGCGCTTCCCCGCCGACCGTACCAGCGACCTCCCTGGCCTCCTCGGCGACCCGCGCGCTGTCGTCGAAGCGCCCGGCGATCATCAGGTGCTGTGCCTGCGACGCGAGCGCCCGAGCGCGCACCTTCGATGGTTCGCCCGGGATGAGTTCGAGTGCCTTCTCGAACGCCTCGAGCGCCGGTGTCTGGTCACCGGCGGCCCACCGATAGCGCCCGAGCCGCTCGTGCAGCTCGCCCAGCGTGCGTTCCAGATCAGCACTACCGCCCTGGTCGCGGCGCGCGCCTGTGGCCGCGCGTGTGGGCCCCGAGCGCACCGTGATCGCCTGCTGGACGAGGCTCGCGGCACGCCGGAACGCGCCGGCCGACGAGGCGGCCGCCGCGGCGCGTTCCAGCAACTCCGCCGCTTCGACCGGATCACGGCCATCGACCGACGGGTCCCCACTCAGCTCCAGGGCGCGCTCGTAGTGGAGCAGCGCGGTCGCACCGGGGTCCAGGGCCTCCGCGGCGCGCCCGGCCGCCACGTGGGCCTCTCGTGCCGCAGCGAAGTCCATCGCCGCTTCCCGATGCCATGCTCGTTCGCTGGGCGTGCCGGCAAGCGATGCTGCGAGAACGCCGTGGACGGCCTGCCGTTCCGCTGGCGACATCAGGCGCTCGATCGCCTCGGCCGCCAACGGATGCGGAACGCCGACCCGGTCAGTCCCTGCGTGGTCGCCCGATCCCACGGCAAGCCCGCTCTCGATGGCCTCCGTCAGACCAGCCGCCGCCAGGTACCCCTCGGGGAGCGCCAGGCGGAGCAGTGGCTGGCGTGGCACCGGTCGCCGGGCTGCGGCCAGCACCTGCACCGCGCGCATCGCCGGGCGGCGGAGCGCCGCGAGGCGTGCCTGCAACACGGCTTCGAAACTATCGGACAGGCGGAGCCCCTCGACGTCGGCATGCGCGGCCAGGAGCTGCGTCGCAAGCAGTGGGTTGCCGCGCGAGCCCTCGAGCAGCGCCGCCAGCAGGCTGCCCGGCGGACGATCGCCCAACACGCCCTCGGCAAAGCTGGCGAGCTCATCCCGGTCGAGCGGGCCCAGGGTCAGCAGGTCCACCTGGGCGCTCGACTCCAGCGCCTGCACCAACTCGCGGCCCGGATGGCGCCGGTGGAACTCCTCGGGGTCGTAGGTCGCCACCAGGCAGAGCGCCAGCCGGCGGGTGATCCGCAGAAGCGTCTCGATGAAGGCGCGCGTCGCCGGGTCGGCCCAATGAAGATCTTCGAGGACCAGGAGCACCACCCCGCGGCTGCCAAGGCGGTCGAGCGCTCCGATGATCGCCTCGATGACGCGGGCTCCGCGCTGCTCGGGCGCGACGAGCCGCGGTTCGTCCATGGCGACAGCCAGGCTCGCGAGGCGCGGCTCCAGCTCGGGCAGGAGCAGCGCCAGGTCGTGGCCGGCGCCACCGACGACCCGGGCCAGATCCTGGTCAGCGCATGCGGTGAATGCACGGCTGAGCGCACCAGCGAGTGCGAAGAACGGAGCACCTGAGGTCGGTTCGAAGGCGCCTCCGCGCGCCACCACGACACCGGGCACGTCGCCCAGCCGATGCTCCAGCTCGTCCAGCAGGGCGCTGATGCCGATGCCCGTCGGTCCTCGAAGGACGACCCGGCTCGCGCTCCCGTCGGCCGCTCGCTGCAGCGCGGCGGAAAGACGGGCCAGCTCCAGATCACGTCCGACGAACGCCATCGACAGAGCATAGCCCTGCGCGTTGGCCATACTCCACGAGATGACCGAACGGCAGGTCCATCCGAGCAACCGCCTGAACCGCCTGACCGGCGAGGAATGGCTGTATTTCACGAAGTCGCTCTGGACCACGGCATATCCATCGGAGCTGGGCCATGCCGCTCGCAGGGCACACGGCGCGAACAAGCCGCCCCGCCTGATGGCCCGGCTCATCGAGTTCTTCAGCCTTCCCGGCGAGCTGGTGCTCGACCCCTTCGCTGGGGTCGGCGGCACGTTGCTCGGCGCAGCCATCTGCCGCGAGCCCCGCCGAGCGCTGGGCATCGAGCTGGAACCGCGCTGGGTCGCGTTGTACGGATCCGTGGTCCGCGACCTGCTGGCCGAACGAGACGGGCTGGGGCCTGAGCTGGCTGACCTGGGCCAGTCCGATCCGGGCGGTGTCCGCTCGTTCGACCCATCGCGGATCGAGCTTCGCCGCGGCGATTCGCTGGCTCTGCTACCCGGCCTGGATGCGGGGTCGGTCGACTTCGTGGCGACGGATCCGCCGTACAACCCGCAGCTGCGATTGACGATGGCGGGTGGCGCGCTTGCCGAGGAGCACGCGAACCGGCGCACCGACTACGCGATGGTCACCGACGACCCTGCGGATCTCGCCAACAGCGATGGATACGAGTCGTACCTTGCGCGGATGGGCCAGGTGTTCGCCGCTACCCGCCGCGTGCTCCGGGACGGGCGCTACATGGCCGTCATCGTGCGCGATGCATACCAGGATGGACGGTACCGGTTCACTGGGGCCGACCTGGCAGTGCGCGCCGAGCGGGGGGGCTTCGTGACCAAGGGCGACCTGATCTGGTACCAGGCGGGGTCGCGGCTACGGCCGTACGGGTATCCGCACGGCTTCGTGCCGAACATCGTCCACCAGCACATCCTCGTGTTCCGCGCAGCATGAGCCAGAGCGAGAAGCGCGACGCCGAGCCGGCGCTGCCCCACGCCGAGCCTGCGCTGTCCCACGCCGAGCCTGCCATGCCCGACTGGGCGGGCGACCCCCGGCAACTGCAGGTGCCCTTGCCCGACGGTCGGGCACGCGTCTACTACCGCTGGCCGGTGCACATCGAGGGTGGCTCGGCACCGGCCCCGGGAGCGCTCGGCACCGGTCCCGGGAGCACGGACACTGGCCGGCACAGCGAAGCTCCGGAGCACTCCGAACCATGGACGCCCGAGGCCGGGCCGGTCGACGATGTCTGAGCGGCGCTGGAACCCGCAGTTGCGGGAGTGGGTGATCACTGCCACCCACCGACAGGATCGGACCTTCCTGCCCCCGGCCGAGTCCTGCCCGCTGGACGTGGCGCGGTCGGGCCAGCCGGAGACCGAGATCGACCGCGACGACTTCGATGTGGCCGTGTTCGACAATCGCTTCCCGTCGCTCTCGACGCAACCCCCTGAACCGGCCGTTGCCGGCAGCGACCTGATGCCCGTCCGACCGTCGATCGGGGCCTGCGAGGTCGTCGTCTACACGCCGCAGCACGAGGGAAGCCTTGGAGGGCTGCCTGTCGAACAGATCCGCCGCCTCGTGGCGGTCTGGGCCCACCGGACTGCTGTCCTCGCAGCGCGGCCGGAGATCGGCTACGTCTTCGTCTTCGAGAACCGCGGCGAGGCGATCGGCGTGACGCTTCATCATCCCCACGGCCAGATCTACGGTTACCCGTTCGTGCCGCCGCTCCTGGAACGGGAGGCGGCAGCGGCGCATGCGCACCGAAGGGAGCACGGCAGCTGCCTGTGGTGCGGCGTCGCTGAGGAGGAGCGACGAGATGGTCGGCGCGTCCTGCTGGATGATGCGGGCTGGCTCGCGACCGTGCCGTTCTACGCACGATGGCCATACGAGGTGCACCTCATCCCGCAACGGCACGTCGGCTGGCTATGGGAGCTGTCGGGAGAGGAGGCGTTCGGGCTCGCGCAGGTGCTGAAGGCCATCCTGGGCAAATACGACGCGCTTTTCGTTTTCCCGCTGCCGTACATCATGGCCGTCCATCAGCGCCCCACGGACGGTGGCGACCATGACGGGTACCACCTCCATCTGGAGTTCTACCCGCCCAATCGGACGGAGCGGAAGCTCAAGTTCCTGGCCGGCTCCGAGGCTGGCGCCGGCGCCTATATCAACGACACGTTGCCGGAGGAGACGGCCGAGCGGCTGCGCGGCCTCGCACCCCGGTCCCTCGCCGAGCTGAACGGGTCAGGCGCCTGAAGGCGGAGGCATTCGGCGGGGCCGTCGGGGCCGTCGGGGCCGCCGGGGCCGCCGGGGCC
Organism: Chloroflexota bacterium; assembly: GCA_013694835.1. Classification (GTDB taxonomy): domain Bacteria; phylum Chloroflexota; class Limnocylindria; order Limnocylindrales; family CSP1-4; genus JACDBP01. Next base: position 1 of record JACDBP010000357.1, on the reverse strand, counting down.
G
>JACDBP010000332.1 GCA_013694835.1 Chloroflexota bacterium | reverse complement strand
CCGTTGTGATGTACGAGAGCGCGACCGGCGATGTCAGGATCCGGCTCGCCGATGCGTCGGATCCCGAGCTGACGACCGCTCGCGCGAGAGAGGCAGCGCGAGCGGTGGATTTGACGGCTCCACGGATCGTGCTCGCGGTCCCAGGCCTCGCGGATGTGAACGGGCGCTCGGGACCGTGCATCGTCTACGAGGCTGCCGAACGGCGGTTCCGGGAGAGGACGCTCGCTTTCGTGCAGCCTTACAGCCGGCGTCGCCTGATCTTTCCAGCAGTCGTCGATGGCCTGCCGATCTACGTGGGGGACGCCCCTCATTCCCTTCGGTTCGTCGAAAGGGTCCCAACGAGCTCTTGACGACAGGCATGACCTCGACCCTGGTTCGATTTCCTCAGCGCACGACCTCGCTACCGAGCGGCAGTGCGTACCCGACGTCCGTCGGGTGTGGCGGGAACGGGACGATCCGTGTGCTGCCGTCGGGCCGCCAGCCGCGCCGCTCGTAGAACCGGCGTGCCCGCTGGTTGTGTTCCAGGACCCACAGCCGCGCCATGGTGATCCCGGCTGCCCGCAAGGCCTCCACGGCGTGATCGTGGAGCGCCCCTGCGGCGCCTGATCCCCACGCCTCAGGGTCCACGTACAGGCCTTCCAGCCACGGCGGCGCGATCCCGACGAGACCGACCGGCTCCGGCCCTGCCGCAGCCAGCCAGACCCGACCCTCGAAGGTCTGCCAGCGTTCCCTGACGGCCCAGGCCGGAAAGGGGTAACGCTCGGGCGGGTAGATGTGCGCCAGCGCGGCGACCGATGCCCGTTCCTGGATGGTCGCCAGGACCTCCGCGTCAGCGCGGGACGCAGGCCGGATCGAAACGCTCGTCACACGGCCGATCGTGACCAGCGCCCCGTGGCGCTGGTCACCGCTAGATCCCGAGCGGGAGCGTCAACAGCCGGACCGTCACGCCGGTCGTGACTCCTACACCGATGAGGGCCACGACGCGGATCATGCGCTCGTCGAGCGGCCACTCCTGGATCGAGTCGGCGCCGCGCAGGAGCGCTTCCGCGACCGCCAGCCCATGGGCACGGCGTTCGACGTCCCGGGCATCGGTGTCCTCCAGCGCTGCGCGATAGGCCTTCGCATAGCGGGTCCGGGCGGCCTCGACGCAGATCACCTTGCTGCGTGCCATCGCCGTATGCAGCCGCCACAGCGCCAGCACCAGCACCGACCCTGCGACCGCGAAGAACCCCAGGCTGAGCGCCACATCGAGCATGCTCGGGCTGCGGATGACGAAGATGGGAACGAACGCCGCCGTCGCCAGCCAGAACACGCTGAAGGCGAGCTCGCCGACGGGACGCATGCCCAGGCTGCGATCCGGCGGGAAGTTCTCCGGTCGGACCCGCGGCGCCCCGAGGCGCGACAGCGACACGAGCACGATCACCGCAGTCCAGAAGGCGGTCATCGGCGCGAGCCGCATGACGAAGCCGATCACGGCGCCGAGGGCGAATGGCAAAGGCGTCTCACGAGCGGCAGCCACGCCGAACTCCGCAATGCGGCCGGCCTCGATGACCAGCGTCAGCAGCAGTGCCAGCAGGACCGGCGGTACCAGCCAGGCAGCGGGCGTACCCGCTCGGGCGGTCATCGGCCCGTCGTCTCGGCCCGCGCCAGTGTCCGTGCCCTCGAGAGCGACAAGTTGCCTGGTCACTCTCGCGGCGCCCCAGATCGAGAGCAGGATGAGGTACGAGTTCGTCACGGCCGTCGGCGCGCGCGCCGTGATCCAGCCGTCGCCCACGAGTCCCGCGTCGCGGAACAACACGAATTGCACCGCATCCCGAAGCCATGGCAGGAGCACCAGGACGACGACCCATGCCGGGCGCAGCGAACCGAGGCGTCCCAGCACGAATTCGGTCAGCGGCCGGTAGCCGCCGGCCTCAGTGATCGCCATCGGGCCACGACCGGTTGCTCAGGCGGGCAGTATGCATCGTGGGCCGGGCGCCGGGGCTTGGAATCGAGAGGTGCAACCGGTGCGGCGGGCGCGGCCTCGCTGGCGTAGCCGCCACGATCTCACGGAAATCAGAACGCCCGTCCGGGTCGATCCCGAGACGGGCGTTCGTCGTGTCCGCGTACGGCTAGGTCCGCTTGGGCCTCGTCGAGGCTACGTGTCCGCTCCATTCGGAGGGTCGCGTGTCGATCGACGCGCTGCTGCCGGTCCAGCCACAGACGCAGAGGACGGTCTGCGCCTTGTGCTTGTACTCCGCGATGACGTGCTTGAAGGGCTCGTTCACCGCGGAGGGCCTGGAGATGGTAGCCATCGGTCTGGGTGTCAGGCCGCCTTGACCCGCGACGCGCGCGGGCCCTTGGGGCTCGACTCGACGTCGAAGGTGACCGACTCGCCGCCGTTGAGGCGATCGAAGTCGAGCGTGCCTTCCACGGAGTCCCGATGGAAGAAGTAGTCCTTGCCGTCCTCGGCAGTGATGAAGCCGAATCCGCGGTCGGACACGATCTTCTTGATGGTTCCGGATGCCATGGCAACCTCTGTCTCTTCTCGAACAGACTGTCGGCGCGCGGTCGGCTCGAGAAGAACCATCGACCAGCGGGGAGGCCCCGGGCGTTCCGGGGAGGCAGACATTCTACTCCCCATGGCGATTCGGCGGGTGGTCACCATCCGATGCCCTACCCCCGGTCCCACTCCACGACGAGCTGCGAGGCATCCAGCGGGTCGACCCGGACCGGCAGCGTGGCGCCGACCGCGAGGCGCGAGATGGCTCGCTGCGGGACCAACGTCGCATGACGAACCTGCTCCACGGGACGCCCGTCGACACGGACCGTCAGCTGCAGCGCGTGCAACCGCTCATCGCCGCTCATGACGCCGGTGTCCTGGAACGACTCCACGGTAGCCCGCCCGGTGTATCCGACGACCGCGAGACGCTCGGCCTGCTTGGCGTCGAGCAAGCCGAAGCCTGTGCTGCCCCCGACTCCCGCGCCAGCGCCTGCCGCAGGGCCCGCGGATCCGGCCGATGGGGCAGGGTCGAGGGACCCGGTAGACCCGGCGGACCCGATCGACCGGGTGGCGTCGGCACCGGTCACGCTCGGGATCGCGCGCGAGTCTCCAGCCTGCCCCCGACCGATGGCATCGAGCAACTCATCGATAGATCGCCCCTCTGCGGCCATCTGGGCCTCGGGCAGGAAGGCCGGCCCGGCAGCCCCGCCTCCCACGGCGCCGGCCATCCCATGCGACCGCTCGTAGAGGACGCGGTTGATCCGGTCGAGCGTCGTCTGATCGAGCTGGTCGAACGAGACCACCGCGATCGGGTCGCCGCCGCCCGTGGCATCGATGGTCGTCCTCGTCATGCTGGTCACCACGGGCGGGACACCGAACGACGCAACTGGCTGCTCACCCTGGCCCCAGCCGGGCGCTTGGCCGAAGGCCGCGCCGCTCGTCAGCGGCCCGAGGTCCGTGCCGGCGATGCCGCCCTCCGTGATCCGTCGCCGTCGTGCGGATGCCCGGAGGGACGCGAAGGCCACCAGCAGGAACACCGCGCCGATCACCGTGAACAGGCCGCCGACCAACAGGAACGTCGGCCCGGTGGATCGATCGCTGCCGCTGGCTGCCAGGAGAGAGATCCCTGGGACGGCGAACAGCAACGCCATGAGGACCAGGAAGATGGTCACGCTCGCTCCCAGTCGATGAGCAGTCGCGAGGGATCGGCGGCGTCCACCCAGACCGGGAGCCCGGCACCTGTTGCCAGGCGATGCTTCCAGCGAGGGGGGACGAGCGCGAAGTGGCGCAGGCGATACGACGGTCGTCCCTCGGGCGCAACCTCCAGTCGGAGCTCCACGAGCTGTCCCCCCGCAGCCGACGCAGGCAGCTCGCGGAAGCCGTGCACCGTGATCCGCCCGAGTGTGCCCGTGGCCCGCAGGTCGCGCGCTCGCTCATCATCGCTCCGGGCGTCGAGCGGCCGGGGGATCGCCATCGGCATCCCGGTGGTCGGGTCGATGGTGGTCACCGTGCCCGCGTCAGGCCCGATCAGCCCGCTGGCGCGCAGGCCGCTCAGCAGGCGTCGATCATCGGAGCCAGCTCGTTCGGGATCTGGTGCTCGCCGGAGGATGTGACGTGCCAGGTGGTTGCGCTCGTCGACCCGTCGTGGGTGTGCGAGCCGAACCGATCCCTCCGGACAAGCCTTGACCAGCGCTCGGCAGTGCCTGTCGCGCTGCGCAGGGCGAAAGCCGACGCGGCGACGACCAGGACGAAGATCCCGACCCCGATCAGCACGACGCCGCCACCGAAGAAGAACGGCAAGGGTCCCAGGAAGTCGCAGGCTCTGGCATCGCCGCACGTGAAGGATCCAGGGCCGCCGAACGCCAGGAACGGGCCGATCTCCACGATCACACCGATCGCGATCATCGCGATGCCCACGACCAGTGCGAGATACCTCAACGGTCCCGTCCTCGAGCGGTCGCCATCCCCGTGGGCGGAAGGATACGGCCCCCCCCATCCACCATCGCACCGGCGTCGGAGGTCCGCACTTGTCGTACGCTCGATCCGGCAGCCCGGCCGCACCGTGGAGATCGGATGACGCAGCGACCCGAGACACGTGACAGCTTGATGAACGCCCACCGCGATGCCCTGAAGCGAAGAGCCGCGACTCCCCTCGGCACGCATGCGTACGAGCAGATCGCCGCCGAGGTCGCCGCGATCGAGGTCGAGATCGCCCGGATCGAGGAACCCCCGGTCGAATTGCTGGGCAAGCGCCCGGAACCACCCGCCCGATGACGGTCGCTAGCGACGTCGCGGTCCGCGGGTTGCGGTAGAGTCGGCGCGCGCCCGAGCGGCCAGTCCGTCGATCGACGAACAGATGCCCGAGCTGTCTCGCCCGCGATCTCCCCCAACGTCCGCGTCAGGGAGGACCGATGACGGAACCTCGCTCGCCCGAGCCCAAGTCGTCGCCCGAGCCGATGCCGTCGCCCGAGCCGATGCCGTCGCCCGTAGCCGGTAGCGCTATCTCGGCGTCGGCGATACCGGCTGAGCCCGACGCCGGCGACGTCGCCCGGGAGACCCTCCAGAACCTCACCACGACGACCCGAACGGTCCTTGCCGGCCTGGACCCGACAGGCTGGCGGCCGACCCTCATCGTCGCTGCCATCATCGCGGCGCTGGTGCTCGGCACGCAGCTGATCAATGCCGCCATCCCGGTCCCGGGTCCGCGGCCGTTCCCCGGTGCGTCGACGGGCCCGAGTCTGCCCGGCGCTCCGGTGGAGGTGACCGGCAACGTGCGGTTCGTGCTCGTCCCCGGCTGGCAGGTGACCCAGCGCTACACGGACCAGCTGCCGGGGGTCGCGATCCAGAAGGGCGACGTGTTCATGGAGCTGCGCGCCACGGCCGCGCCGACCAGTGGCTCCGCAAGTGACCTGCTGCAGCAGTTCCGCGGCATCGTTGCCGGACAGCTGGCTGCCTTCCAGTCAACGCCGCCGTCACCGATCAGCACGACCGGCCTGAACGGCCTCAGTGTGCAGTACCAGGGCACCAACCGGAACGGCAACGTCCAGGAAGGCGTGATGTTCGTGTTCGTGTCCCCGTCCGGGACGGGCATCCTCGCGCACGCCGGCGGTCAGCGCGGGTCGATCGAGCCGCTCCTGAAGCAGGTCCAGGCGATGGTCGAATCGCTGGTTGCCCGCTGATGTCGCTGCCGACCGCGACGCCGCCCGGGTATGCACCCCAGCCGCAACCCGCGCAGCCGGTGAGCGTGCCGCGATGGGGCTACCAGGCCTCGTTCATCCAGCGGCGGCAACCGGCGTTCTGGCTCTTCGTGATCCTTCTCGTGATCACCGGCGTCGTCGTGCTCGGCCGCGAGCTCGAGTTCATCCAGGTCCGCCCGACGGCGTGGTTCTTTTCCATCCCCCTGCTGATCCTGTACGTCGCGCCGTTGCTGGTCGCGATCTACGTGCTGGACCTCTTCGAGCGGGAGCCGCTATCGCTGCTCGTCGCGGCGTTCCTGTGGGGCGGCATCGTGGCCATCGGCTTCTCGGGGATGACCAACACCGCGTGGCTTCAGATCCTCCAGAAGGTGATAGGCCCCGAGTTCGCACGCGATTGGGGCCCGGCGCTCATCGGCCCGTCGGTGGAGGAGATCCTCAAGGGCCTGGGCGTGGTCGTGCTGTTCCTGGTGGCAAGGGCCGAGTTCGACGACGTCTTCGACGGCTTCGTCTACGGCGCCGTGATCGGGCTGGGTTTCGCCGCGGTCGAGGACCTGCACTACTTCGTGCGGCTGTCTGAGGCGAACGACCAGATCGGCGGGGTCCTGTACCTGTACTGGGTCCGCGTCATCTCGGCCGGCCTCTACGGCCACGTGCTCTACACGGGGCTGGTGGGCATGGGCTTCGCCTATTTCGTCAGCCGTCGCGACCAGCCCTACGCGCGACGGGTACAGGTCGGCCTCGCTGCGTTCGGCCTCGCCTGGCTCGCCCACTTCATCTGGAACTCGCCCATCTTCAGCTTCCTGGTCGGCAACGGGAGCCTGGTCAACTGGTTCATCACCGCGACCGTCAAGGGCCTCCCCATGTTCCTGGCATTCGCGTTCCTGGTGTACCTCGCCCAGAGACGGGAGGCGCGCTGGTTCGCCTACGCGACCGCCCGCGAGACGGGTACCGACCTGCTCTCGTCCGACGAGGTACGACAGCTGAGCGACCTTCGGTCCCGACGTGCCGCCCGCAAGGCGGTGGGGGCCCGGAAGGGTCCGGCGGCCGAACAGCTGATGGGCCGGCTTCAGCGGGAGCAGATCAACCTGGCGATGGTCCGCACGCGGGTCGACCACGAGCAGCATCCGGATCTGCTGCGTCAGCGCGGACTCATCCGCGCCATTCGCGCTCAGCTGGGGGCGATCCCCGACCTGCCGCCGCCGATCGTAACGCCCGGTTTCGTGCCGGGACCCGGTCCAGGCGGTGTGCCCGGAGCCCCGCCGTGGCAACCGGGCGGAGCCCCGGGACAGCCGGGCGGAGCCCCCGGACAGCCGGGCGTTCTCGGCGCGCAGCCGTGGCAACCGGGCGGAGCCCACGGACAGCCGAGCGTATCCGGCGCTAAGCCGTGGCAACCGGCGATTCCCGGTTCACCCAGCGCGCCCCCGGCCCAGGGGTGGCAGCCCAGCGGCGTCGGACAGCCCAGCGGCGTCGGACAGCCAGGTGGAGTCGGACAGCCAGGTGGAGTCGGACAGCCAAGTGGCGTCGGACAGCCAGGCGGTGTTGGACAGCCAAGTGGCGTCGGACACCCAAGTGGCGTCGGACAGCCAGGCGG
>JACDBP010000132.1 GCA_013694835.1 Chloroflexota bacterium | reverse complement strand
GCGAGCGTCGGCGCAGCACGACTCCAGCGCCCGCCACCACCGTTCAGAGCCGGCGTTCGCCTGTTCAGCTTCGCGGCGACGACCGACGGCGGCTCGCACGAGCAGGACGCGTGATCATCGCCCGGGCAGGACGCGTGATCATCGCGCCGGGCAGGTCGGTCCGAGGCATGAGACCAGCGAGGCTCACGGTGTAGGCCGCGATGCCCTGGCCACGGGTCTCCCAGTCGCCTGGCTAGCTGGTGTAGACCCCGTCCGGATCCAGCTCATCACGGATCAGCCGCAGTTCGTCGGCGGTCGGGCCGGGTGTCTCCATCAGTGACTCCGCGACCCGCGGCTCCCAGGCCATGGCCCCGCGAACGGCGTCCAGCGTCGCGCCCGGGTGGAGGGAGTCGAGACGCATCTCGCCGCGCTCATCGAAGTGGTAGACCCCGAGGTCCGTGACGACGACCGACGGACCTCGCCCGAGCCAGCCCTGTTCGCGCCTGATCCGCTCGCCGTCCTCCCCGCCGAGGTTCCCCGGCGACGTCCGGAAGTCGATCCGCTCCACGAACGATCGCTTCGATTGGCGCATGATCACGAAGACCTGCCTGGCGTTGATGGCGATCTCACAGGCACCACCCGAGCCCGGAAGCCGCGTCGTGGGCGCTCGGTAGTCGCCGATCACGGTCGTGTTGATGTTGCCGAATCGGTCGATCTGTGCGGCGCCCAGGAACCCCACGTCGATCAGGCCCCGCTGGAGGTAGTACCCGAACAGCTCCAGCATCGACGTCACGGCCGTGGCTCCGGTGACGATGGTCGGATCCCCGATCGAGAGCGGCAATCTCGCCGGTCGGGCGTCGAACACGCCAGCCTCGTAGACCAGCTGCAGATCGGGCGCCACCGTCCGCTTCGCCAGGTTGACCGCGATGTTCGGCAGTCCGACACCGACGAAACAGACGCGCTGCTCCGCCAGCTCACGCGCGGCGGCGACGATCATCATCTCGGACCGGGAGAAGGCTGCCCCGGTGACGACCTCGGCCGCGTTCATCGGTAGGAGCCGTAATCGACCGATCCCGACGGTGCCGACCCCGGTCGCAGCCCCGCCACCCGAGCATCACCAAGCTTGGCGAGGTACTCGGTCCGCCCGCTGACGCCATGGACCCACTCGTCCAGCCATGCTTCCAGGGCGGCGACGTCGCGGCTGACGGCCTCCCAGTCGAGGTAGAAGCGGTTGTCGCGGTCGTAGTAGCCCTGGGCATACGACGGGTGCGCCCCGAGCGGCTCCACGACCACTGCGTCGACGATGAGACCCGGGACGATGGTGCGGTTCGGGTCGGCGCGGATGACCGACTCATCGACGAGCTCCTCCACCACGACGATGACGCGCTCGGCGGCGAACGCGGCCTCCTTCTGGCATCCGAGCAGTCCCCAGACCTGAGTGTCGCCCGCTGCGTCGGCGCGCTGGGCGTGGATGATCGTCACGTCGGGGCGGAGCGGCGGCACGGCGTACACCGTCTCGTCGCCGTACGGCGAGCGGACCGTGCGGATCAGTGGGTTGGCGACCGGCAGGTCCGTCTCGAAGTAGGAGCGAAGCGGGAAGAACGGCAGGTTCATCGCCCCCGCGGTGTACCGCGCCACCATCCCGAAGTGGCTGTACTCCTCCAGCTCGAGGGTGGCGCCGACGCCCTCGGTGACGCGGCGGATCGCGTGCAGGCCGCCGACGCCGGGATTGCCGAGCCACGAGAAGACCAGCTTCCGCGCCACGCCCGCGGCGATCATCTGGTCATAGATGACGTCCGGCGTCATCCGGGCGAGCGTCAGGTCGCGCTTCCGTTGCCGGATGATCTCGTGGCCGGCTGCGAACGAGATGAGGTGGGTGAAGCCCTCGATGGCGACGGTGTCGCCGTCACGAACGAGCTCGGCGATCGCGTCGCGCATCGTCGCGACCTTGCTGGTCTGGGGCACCGCCGGAGCGTAGCGCAAGCGACGCGGCGAGCACGGCGGGACGCCGTGACCGACGCGCTTCGCGCGCAGCAGGCGCCAAAGGCGAGCTGCGGAGGGAGGGAAAGTAAGAAAGAGCGGGCCGGCTTTCGCCGACCCGCTCGATCGTGCTCCTGGATGTGGCGCGGATGCGCCTGGGGTCAGGTCACCTGGCCCCGGAACGTGGTCAGGCCGGAACGCAGCCGTTGGCGCTCCACGAGTTGGCCAGTCCGTACGTATCCGGGCCTGTGGTGTCGTCCTGGCAGTTCGGGGAACCGCCGGAGACGGTGTTGTTGGTGATGAGGTTCTGAGATGTGCCGGAGTGCATGTAGATGCCGGCGTTCAGGGTGTTCGTGATGGTGTTGTAGCGGATCACGGCGGCGCCGGGCGCGGTCGACGTGTTGTCGACGCCCATCTCAGTGCCTTTGATCACGTTCCGCGCGACGACGACGCCGTCAGCGTTCTCGCGGATCGCGACGCCGGCGAAGTGCGGGCTGGTGATGGTGTTCGAGATGACCTGGACGCTGGTGGTCTGTGCGCCACCACTGAACCCGCCGATGCGGAAAGCCGACCCGGCACCCTGGGGGCCTCCGGCGTCCTGCGTCACGGTGTTGTTGTAGACGAGGACCTTCTGGACGTCACTGAGGTTGATCGCCACGATGTCGTTGAAGCTGGAGTTGGTGGTGATGGTGATGTTTCGGACGGCGCCAGCAGGACCGCCGAGCAACAG
>JACDBP010000320.1 GCA_013694835.1 Chloroflexota bacterium | reverse complement strand
CCGACTGCACCAGGGCTTCGTGGACACGGGCCGCAGCCTTGCGCGGCTTCAGGCGGGCGTGAGCGGAACGGCCTGTTGTGCCAGCACGGAGATGGCCACCAGGATGCCGTTGTATGCGGCGTGCCCGGCGATCGAGGCGATGATCCCGCGCTGCTGGAAGAGCCACGCAAGGACGAAGCTCACCGGCAGGATCACCAGGAACTGGAGCAGCGCCCAGCGCGCTCCGACCGAAGCATCGCCCGGCGTGCCCAGCACGTTGACGATGTGTACGACCGCAAAGACCACCGTCGTGCGGAGCAGCGCCCGCATGCGCCCCAGGTCACGGTGCCAGCCGGTCAACGCGAAGCCGCGGAAGAAGAGCTCCTCACCGATCGGGGCCAGGACGACCGCGACCACGAACAGCGATAGCGGATCGAGCGACGACGTCCGGGCCGGCGGTGCGGAGTCCTGCAGCTGCAACAGCGTCGCGATCAGCGCCGCAGCGAACGCGGCGACCATCGTCATGGGGATCGTCACGCTCACCGCGTACCCGGCATCGACCAGCGCCCGGCGCAGGCTCAGCTGCTCTCCACGGGGCCAGCCCATGTCGTTCCAGGTCAGCACGCCGGTGCGTCGGACGAACAGGATGATGGTGATGATGGCCGACAGCTGGAGGACCGCCACCGAGAAGACGGTCGTGATCGCAGACTCGGGGTCGAGGCTCAGGACGCGGCTGACGACGCCAACGAGCAGCGTCGCCGAGAGCGCGTAGATGGCCAGCAGCAGGAAGGGCGACGGACCGCGGTACCGATGCGCGAGCCGTCGCCTTCGGGACAGCACCTGGTAGCCGGCGGCCATGGCGAATCCAAGGTCCAGCGCCAGCATGCCGCCGAGGAGCAGCACGGTGCCCGCCAGCTCGAGCTCCGTCTGAAGCGCGACGAACACCAGCGCGAGGCCAAGGATGGCAAGGCCCCACGCTCCGAAATAGAGGCCCGGCGCCGGCCGTCCTTCAAGCGTGAAGACCGATGCACCGGGCGGTCCGGTCAGGGGAGGCGGTGGTGGACCCTCGGGAACCGCTGGCGGGCCGAGCGGAGCGGGCTCGAGCGGTCCAGCCAACGTCGGAGCGGCTGGTCGGTGGCCGTTACCGGCTGGACCCGCGGGCGGGTCGAGCCTCAATGGTCGGCTGTCGCCGGGGTGCCCGCTGCGCCCTGGTCCGCCGGTAGCCGCTCACGGATGCTGCTCCGCGCCGCGATCCCGGCCGGCTCCCCCTGCGCGGTCACGGGAATGGGTCGGCCGCCGACGGGCGTCGGCACCGGGTCGCGCGTCACCTCAGGCCGCTCGAAGTCCTTGCCGCACCACGCGCACAGCGACCAGTCGAGCTCCACCAGGCGACTGCAGTTGGGACAGACACGGCGGAGCCGGTTGCGGCAGGTGGGGCAGATGATCCAGTCCGCGTGCACCTGGCGGGCGCAGTTGGCGCAGTGAGGCTGCGACTCGATCTCGACCATCATCGCTTCTTCGGCCAGGGCACGCTCGTTCTGGTCGGCGACGGTGGTGCCCGGACGGAGGATCTTGTAGAGCAGCACGCCGAACGGGAACAGGAATGGCGTGAAGAGGATGATGAGCGCCGCTGCGAGGTAAGGTGCGACGGGGTTGGTGGTGCGCGACTGCAGGTCGCGGTATGCCCAGAAGGCCGTGGCAAGCCACAGGGCGATGAAGAAGGCCAGGACCACGCGCAGCATGAGCTGGACGGCGGGGCTGTTGAAGAACTCGCCGATAGAGTTCAGCAGGTCATTGAAGATGTCCATCGGGCGCCTACGCGTCCTCCGAGGTCACGGGGTGAGTGGCCGCGGAGCCTGCACGGCGGCGGCGCGGCGAGTGTATCGCAGCTGCCTGAGCGCGGCCGCTCAGCGGAATGAGGCCGCCGTCGCGAGGGCACCGCGGATGGCAGACGCGAGGCCGGCCATCAGCATCACAGCGATCCACAGCGATGCGAAGGCAAGGGTGATCAGTAACCGCGCACCGCCGACCTCGGCCTCCAGCACGACCGGCGCGAGATACAGCCGGCGGACCTCGCCCCAGGCGATGACCAGCGCACCAGCCACCGGCAGCACAAGCAGGCCCGCGATGAGCCAGGCACCCGCCGAGCGGCTCGCGACGAGGACCGGTGCGGCAAGCGCCTGCACGACTGCCATCCGGAGTGACCTTGCCTCCGTTACCGGCCGCCGGTCACGCGCGAGCCCGAAGCGGCTCGCCAGCAGGTGGCGCGAAGCGATGCTGCCCACGATCTCGGCGACCAGCAGCGCCATGATCAGTGCCACGATGGGTTCCCGGGCACCGAAGGCGAGCCGGGCAAGGAGCGGCACCTCGGAGCTCGGGCTCAGCAGCTCCCCGCGGATCAGCACCGCAGCCCACTCGCCGAGCACCACCGCTGCCACGATCGCCGGCACGAGCGCGACCGCCTGGATGCCGACGAGGCTGAAAACGGTCGAGAGGCGGCAACGAGGGCTCAGACGCCGGGGTTCCCGCCCAGCGCGGACCTCAAGCGATTCCGGGTCGCGCACGAATCGCTCGTAGGCCATCAGGTCTGCGCTCGCCGCCAGCACCAGCCCGCCGAGCAGCAGCGCGGCTGCGCCGGCCACGGCACCGACGACCAGCTCCCCCAGAGCCGCGGTCGAGCCGCCGAGCACCTCCGGCCCAAGGAGGACGCCGAGTCCGACCGGGCTCGGCAGCGTCACTAGCGGCGCGGTCAGGAGCAGCAGGCCTCCACGCGCGATCATGCTCAACGCGCCTATCAGCCACAGCTCGGGGCGCGCGAGGACGATGGCGAAGACCGTGCTTGCCGTGGTGCGCCAGGCGAGGCGCCCCTCTCCCCCGCGCACCGCGACCGCCACGATCGGAGACGGTCCCATGTGGCGGGCAGTCTACGGCGCGACCGACCTCCTTGGGACCGTTCGAACGTCACGATTCGGTCACGGTTCGATCGACCAACGGGCACCCAGGCGTGACAGCCTCAGCCGGGACTGGCGGAGGCCTCGATGGCGCGTTTGAAGGCGCGCAGGACCTCTCGCGCCAGCTCGTTCGGTCGCATCACCGACGCCCGCACGGCATCCCACTTCACGGCCAGCCAGACGAGCAGCGGCCGCTCCCACGGCCGACGCTCATCGGGCGCGGGGGGCAGTCGGAAACGGATCAACTGCCGGCCGTCCTCCTGGGCGATGAACCCCGAGAGGGCGCCCGCGAACGCCGGCCCGAGCACCAGCAGCGGCGGCGTCGGCGGGGGGCCA
>JACDBP010000319.1 GCA_013694835.1 Chloroflexota bacterium | reverse complement strand
GGCTCCCGCGCCGCGCGTCGCCCACCAGCGGGAGCCGATCGCCGGCGCGCTCATGACCCCCAGCTGCAGCTCGCCGTCGCGTTCGAGCGCGATGAGCGTCCCCCAGATCGGGATGCCTCGGACGAAGTTGTTCGTGGCGTCGATCGGATCCAGGTACCAGCGAACGGGCGCCTCGAGATCGCTCGTGCCGAACTCCTCCCCGACGACGCCGTGGCTGGGCACGGCATCCGCGAGGCGGGCTCGGAGCCGCTCCTCGATCGCCCGGTCGGCCTGGGTCACCAGGGTCCGGTCCGGCTTGGTGCTGATCTGCAGGTCGCGCCGGAACGCGGCCATCGCCATGGTGTCCGTCTCGTCGGCCATGCGCTGCGCCAGCTCCAGCCACTGGCGCAGCTCGTCCGGGGAGCCACGACGGCGGGCAGCGCTGACCTCGGCACCGAATCGCTGCGACGGCTCGATCGGTTCGAGGTGATCGCTGGGCATGCGTCGGCTATAGCAGGGCAAAGCTGGCGACGATGTAGCGCGACAGGTCCGGTCCGATCCGTGAGGCGCAGTAGAGGGCCGGCGTCCCCTCGCACCTGAATCCGGCGTGGAGCAACGCCACCATCACACGCTCGGCAGCACCTGGCACGAAGATCTGCCAATCACCGGCTGGCTGGAGGGTCGACATCAGGTCACCCAGCACGGCCGGCAGCAGTTCCCCGTCGAGGAGCGCAACAGGCCCGAGCCGGCCGCTCGGCTGGGCGTAGCCGTAGCCGAGGATCGCGCCGTCGGCGCGGTCTCGGTAGACCCAGCCCCGCCGGTCGGCCACACGCCAGAAACGATGGTCCACCGGCCGGTCGTAACCCAGCACCTGTTGGTCGATCTCGCCGACGAGGTCGACCAGGCGCCGGTGCCCGTCCGGAGCGGTGTCGACCAGGTCGTCGAAGCCGCACCGTTCGACGGAACGCGGGAGGCCCGGCAGCACCCCTCGCCGTGGCCGGCCGAGCATCGTGAACAGCGGCAGCCGCGGCACCATCCCGTAGCCCGTGTAGAGCCCGGTGGAGACCGGCTGGATCGAGTCCGCGCAGGTGGCGAGGACGCCATTCCAGGCCGAGGCGCCGCCCATGCCGTCGTCGGCGGCCGCGGACGGATCGTGCGGGAAGGTTCGGAGCAGCACCTGGCGACCGACGCCCTGCGCCTGGGACTCGGGCCGCACGAACAGGAACGAGAGGAACCAGAGGCTTCCCCGAAGATGGGCGAACCCGAAGGCATCCACGCCGTCGATCCCCCCGGACAGCCAGGCGCGTTCGCCGTCGGTTGTCAGGAGGTGGCCGAAGAAGCCGATCATGCCCGCTTCGTTGCGGATGGGAGGCGGCTGACCGTGACGAGCCGTCAGTTCATCGAGCGCCGCGTAGAAGACCGACGCACAGCCAGGGAGGTCGGCAGGGATGATGGGCCGGATGCCCGTCGCAACCTCCCCCAGTCGGGCGATCACGCGGCGGTGGGTTCCTGCTCCGTCGCGACGCGCTCGAGCTCGGCGAGCATGAACGCGTCCAGGTCGCCATCGAGCACCGAGCCCGTGTTGCTCGTCTCCACGTTCGTGCGCAGGTCCTTGACCATCTGGTAGGGGTGCAGCACGTAGGATCGGATCTGGTGGCCCCAGCCGGCCTCGACGTGCACGCCCTTGAGGCGGGCCAGCTCCTCTTCGCGCTCCTGGATGCGCTGCTCGAGCAGGCGCCCGCGCAGGATCTTCATCGCTGTCTCGCGGTTCTGCATCTGCGACCGCTCGTTCTGGCTCTGGGCCACGATCCCCGTCGGCAGGTGCGTGATCCGGACCGCCGAATCCGTCTTGTTGACGTGCTGGCCGCCAGCGCCTGTCGCGCGGTAGGTGTCGACGCGCAGCTCGTCGGGGTCGATCTCGACCTCCGTCGTATCCTCCACCTCCGGCAGCACCTCGACCAGTGCGAACGTCGTCTGGCGGCGGTTCTGGGAGTCGAATGGGCTGATGCGCACCAGGCGATGGACGCCCCGCTCGGCGCGCAGGAAGCCGTACGCCCGCCGTCCGTCGACCGCGATGGTGGCCGACTTGATGCCGGCCTGGTCGCCCTCGAGCTGATCGAGGATCTCCGTGCCGAATCGGTGCCGCTCCGCCCAGCGGAGGTACATCCGGAGCAGCATCTCGGCCCAGTCGGTCGCCTCTGTCCCGCCGGCCCCGGCGCTGATGGTGAGGATGGCGTTGCCCTGGTCGTACTCGCCGCTGAACAGCAGCGCTGTCCGATGGCTCTCGTACTCTCGAAGCACTGCGTCGTACTCGTCCGACAGGCCGGCCTCGATCCCCGGATCGGCGTCATCGCCCGACCCGTTGAGCGCCGCCAGCTCCACCAGATCGTCGGCGCGCCGTTCGAGCGTGCGCCAGGTGCTCACGTCGTCGCGCAGCCCGTCGGCTTGCCGGAGGACACGCTGCGCGGCCTGTGGGTCATCCCAGAGGTCCGGGCGCCCGGCCTGTTCCTCGAGCTCCGCTAGCTGGAACTCCTTCGCGACGAGGTCAAAGTCGCCCCGAGGTCGCGTGGATCCGCTCAGCGAGCTCGCGCAGGAGGGCGTGATCGAAGGACGCCACTCCTCAGGCTCCCCTGGTCCGGAGATCCTGGAGCAGGATCGGGCGGAGCTCGATCATCCGCAGGGCGGTCTTGCTCCTGGCGACGACGGGGTTCACGCACGGACAATAGCCGTTGTGGACGCAGGGGCCACAATCGCCGTCACAGTCCAGCCACACGGCATAGCTGCAGCTTCGACAGTCGCGCTCGCACGCGATCAGGTCGACGACGGATGCGTCGACAGCTTCCAGGCTGCCGTCGCTCGCAGCGGCGGTCGTCACTGGTCCCTCTCCCTCTCAGCGCCCCTGGCGGCTCGGGCAAAGCCGGGGCAACACGAACGCCGGACGAGGCCCGGCGCGGGCTTTGGGCGAGTATAGGGATGGAGGATGCCGGACTCAAGAGGTATCGGCCGGATTCTTGCAACCTGCTTGCAAACCTTGCCGGCGGGAACCGAACGAGGTTCAGAGCTTCAGCGGCCGTGGCACTTCTTGTATTTCTGCCCGCTGCCGCAATAGCAGGGGTCGTTGCGGCCGATCTTTGGGCTGCTCGCCGTAAGCCCTGCTGACGACGCGGACGCCTGGCCCTGGAAGGGGTCGTCACCCAGTTGCTCGCGCACGGTGCCCGGTCGCGCTACGCCGGCGGCCAGGCCGCGAACGACAGGCTCGCGCAGGGTCTTTCCCGCAGGTCGGGCGACACCGTTGCCGGAGCCATCGGTGTGCCCGTTCGCGGTGGCCTCGGTGCCCGCCAGCCGGCGTGTGGCCCCCCGCCCGATCTCTCCGGCGACCTGCCGCGCCGCCCCCCCGTCGTCCGACGGGCCCTGCTCGTGCACGTGCCCGGGCTGGCCATGGGGCGGGTTCTCATGGACGTGCCCGGGAGCGCCGTGCGGCGCGTTCTCGCTGCGCGTGACGCTGACACGGAAGATGGTCGAAGCCACCTGCCGGCGGATGAACCCGCGCAGCTCCTCGTAGAGCGTGAAGGCCTCGCGCTTGAACTCGTTGAGCGGATCGGTGCCGCTGTAGCCGCGAAGCCCGATGCCGCGGCGCATGTCGTCAAGCTCGGTCAGGTGCTCGACCCAGAGCGAGTCGATGGTCCGAAGAAGGACCAGCCGCTCGACGAGCGCCCAGGTCTCTGCGCCGTGCTCCAGCTCGCGGCCCTTGAGCTCCGACTCCACGGCCTCCTGGAGGTGCGCGGTGATGCTGTCGCGCCCGCCCAGCTCCTCGAGGGTGTCGACGGAGGTAGCATCCCGGATCCCCACGGACTCGATCGCCCTCGCCAGCCCCTCGAGATCCCACGCCTCGTGGTCCTCGGCGGGCAGGTGGGTATCGACCAGCGCGTCGACCTCATGCTGGAGGAAGCCCAGGACCGTCTCACCCAGGTCCTCGTTGTGGAGGACCTTGTCGCGCTCGGCGTAGATCGTCTCGCGCTGCTTGTTGATGACGTCGTCGTACTCGACCACGCGCTTGCGGATGTCGAAGTTGTAGCCCTCGACCCGCGACTGTGCGTTCTCGATGGTCTTGGAGACGAGCCGTGACTCGATGGCCACGTCGTCGTCGAGCCCGAAACGCTCCATCAGTCCGCGGACACGGTCGTTCGCGAAACGCTTCATCAGCGTGTCCTCGAGCGACAGGTAGAAGCGCGAGGAGCCCGGGTCGCCCTGGCGGCCGGCGCGGCCACGGAGCTGGTTGTCGATGCGCCGCGCGTCGTGACGCTCGGTGCCGATGATGTGGAGCCCGCCGGCGGCCACGACCTTCGCGTGGTCGACGGCGACCTCCGCCTTGGCGGTCGCCAGGGCGGCCTCGTAGACCTCCGTCGGCGCCTCGGCAGGGTTGATCCCTTCGCGGTGAAGTGCCGCCGATGCGAGCCCCGCCGGGTTGCCGCCCAGGATGATGTCGGTTCCGCGGCCGGCCATGTTCGTGGCGATGGTGACTGCCCCCGGCCGGCCGGCCTGGGCCACGATCGGTGCTTCCTTCTCGTGGAACTTGGCGTTAAGCACCTCGTGCCTGACGCCGCGGCGCTTCAGCATCTCCGAGAGGACTTCGCTCTTCTCGACGCTCACCGTGCCGACCAGGATCGGCCGACCCGCCTCGGCCATCTCCTGGACCTCGTCGATGAGTGCCTCGAACTTGGCGTTCTCCGAGCGGAAGACGAGATCCGCCTCGTCATCGCGGATCATCGGCCGATGGGTCGGGATCGACACCACGTCCAGGCCGTAGATCTTGAAGAACTCCTCCTGCTCGGTCATCGCGGTGCCGGTCATGCCGGCGAGCTTGTGGTAGAGCCGGAAGTAGTTCTGGAAGGTGATCGTGGCGAGAGTCACCGATTCGCGCTGGACGCGCAGGCCTTCCTTGGCCTCGATCGCCTGGTGGAGGCCCTCCGACCAGCGGCGGCCGGGCATCTGGCGACCGGTGAACTCGTCGACGATGACGATCTCGCCGTCCTTCACGATGTAGTCGCGGTCGCGCTTGTACAGCGCGTGGGCCTTGAGTGCCTGCTCGAAGTGCCGCGCCAGCCGGGGGTCGGCGTCGAACATGTTGTCGATCTTGAGCAGCTTCTCGATGCGATCGATGCCCTCCTCGGTGGGTGAGACCGCGTGCTCCTTGAGGTCGACGAAGTAGTCGCCGCCCTCCTCCGCTTCGGCCGGCCGTTCCTGCAGCCGTGGGACCAGGCGCGCGAACTGGTAGTAGAGGTCCTCCGACTCCTCAGCCTGGCCGCTGATGATGAGCGGCGTCCGCGCCTCGTCGATGAGGATGTTGTCGACCTCGTCGACGATCGCGAAGAAGCGGTCCCGCTGGACCCGCTGATCGAGCTCCACGACCATGTTGTCGCGCAGGTAGTCGAAGCCGAACTCATTGTTGGTGCCGTACACCACGTCCGCGGCATAGGCTTCACGCCGCTCGACCGGGCGCAGGAACATCAACCGCTCGTCGGTGCCGCGGTGCTCCGGGTCGAACAGGAACGCGGAGTCGTGCTGGATGATGCCGAGCGACAGCCCGAGACCGTGAAAGATGGGGCCCATCCACTGCGGGTCCCGCTTGGCCAGGTAGTCGTTGACGGTCACCACGTGGACGCCGCGGCCGGACATCGCGTTGAGCGCGGCGGCGATCGGCGCGACCAGGGTCTTGCCCTCGCCGGTCTTCATCTCCGCGATCCGGCCGAGGTGGAGCGCGACGCCGCCGAGCAGCTGCACGTCGAACGGTCGCATGCCGAGCCTGCGCCAGGCGACCTCGCGGGCCGCCGCGAAGACTTCCGGCAGCGCCTCGGTGAGCAGGTCCTGGAGCTCGGCGGCGTCGGCCTTCTCCCGCGCCCGCCGGAAGTCTCGGCGACGCTCGGGGTCCTCGTGCTCCAACTCCTCCGGGGACGGTTCGGAGGGGACGGCATCGGCGCGGAGCTCCTCGCGGAGCACGGTCATCCGCTGCAGGATCTCGGCGTCGGAAAGTGCCTCGAACTCGGCGCCGAGGTCATTGATGTCATCGACGAAGGGTTGGAGCTTCTTTACGTTGCGCTCGTTGGAGTCGACGAATCGGGAGAGGAAGTTACGCATCGGACGTCGGAGTATAGGCGCGCTGCGGCGCGTGGCTTTCGGGCGGCCGGACCCGTCCCCGGTGTGCCTCGCGAGAGGAGGTCAGCCCCAGAACCCGGTGCCGTACCCGATGAGCAGCACGATCAGCGTCAGCAGCGCGAGTGCGCCGAAGAAGAGCACACCGCCGAGCGGACCGACCGGCTGCCCCTCCGGGTTCTCAAGGGGGGCTGCACGCCAGCGCCGGGACCTCAGGCGTCCGCGCCAGTCCTTCTGCTCGACGGGCCCAGGCTCCAGGCCGCCTGGCACGGGGCGGTACAGCTTCAGGCTCATCTGGTCGGTCCTTGCTGCGGTCGTGGCTGGTCGGGTGTCATGTGGCAACGCGCAAGTCAGGCGCCGGCACGCGCCGGCTCCGTCGATGCCGGCTCGATGCCGGCCGGCTGCTGCACCGCCGGCTGGTTGGATGGCGGCTGGCCGAACAGGCCGCCGGAGGGCGGGGCCTCACCCGCGTCACTGTCATCCCAGAGCAGCATCTCCTGCACCAGGTCCAGCTCACTCGAGAAGAGAGCGCCGACCGACTCGCCATAGTGGATCCTGCGGATCGCCTCACCGATCAGCGGCGCGACGGAGAGCACCTTGATCCGCGACAGCCGCTTGGCCGCCGGCAGCGGCACGGTGTCGGTGATGACGATCTCCTTGATCGGTGACTCGCGCAGCCGGTCGATCGCCGGGTCGGACAGGATGCCGTGTGTGGCACAGGCGTAGATCTCCTCGACGCCCTCCCGTTGGAGTGCCCGCACCACCTCCATCAGCGTCCCGCCGGTGTCGATCTCGTCGTCGACCACGATGGCGCGCCGGCCGCGAACCTCGCCGATGACATTGAGGAGCTCAGCTCGGTCGAGGTTGCCCACCCGGCGCTTCTCGATCACCGCCAGGGGTGCGTCGAGCAGCTCTGCGAAGGACCGGGCGCGTTTGGCGAACCCGAGGTCGGTCACCACGACCATGTCCTCGAGCTGCTTCTGTCGGAAGTAATTGCCGATCAGGTGGACGGCGGTCAGCTCGTCGACCGGGATGTTGAAGAAGCCCTGGATCTGGCCCTGATGAAGATCCACCGTGAGCAGTCGATCGGCGCCGGCGACGGTGATCATGTCCGCGATGAGCCGCGCCGTGATGGGCACGCGCGGCTGGTCCTTCTTGTCGGAGCGGCCGTAGGCGTAATACGGCACGACGGCCGTGATCCGCCCGGCACTGGCGCGTTTGAAGGCGTCGATCATGATCAGCAATTCCATGATCGAGCGATTGACCGGGTGGGAGGTCGGCTGGACGAGGTAGACGTCCTTCTCGCGGACGTTGTCCAGGATCTTGACGAAGATGTTCTGGTTGGCGAACTCGAACACCTCGGCCCGTCCCAGCGGCCGGTCGAGGTAGCGGCCGATCTTGGCCGCCAGCTCGCGGTTCGCGTTACCGCTGTAGACGTCGAACTCGGGGCCTGCCCCGTCGGGGGCGCCGAACGTGCCCACCGCGGTGCGGGTCATGCAGCCTCCCTAGGACCCCGCCGGGCTCCCGTCGCCGGAGGGGCCGTCATTGTCACCGATGTTCCGCTGCTCCGCCAACCCTGCGCGGAAGACGGCGATCCCGGCGACCTCGTCCCCCTCGTTGAGGCGCATCACGATCACGCCGCGAGCGGAGCTGCTCTGCCGACTGACCGTCTTCACGGCGGTCCGGACGACCTGTCCGGCCGCGCTGATGAGCATCAGCTCCTCATCCGTCTCCGTCACGAGCTCGACCGCCGCGACGGGCCCGGTCTTGGCACCCTCCAGCGGGATGAGCCTGACGCCCTGGCTGCCACGATGTTTGCGGCGGAAATCATCGAGGCGCACGCGCTTGCCGCGGCCCGTCTCGGTCAGCACGAGCAGGTCCTCGGGACCAGCGGCCACGCCCATCCCGACGACGCGGTCCCCCTGACGCGCCAGGCGGATGCCGATGACGCCCGCCGCGTCGCGGCCCATCGTGCGGACCTCGCTCTCGTGGAACCGACCGATCCTGCCCTGGGCCGACGCGAGGAAGACGTCATCCTCGCCGGTCGAGACCGAGACCCATGCGAGCTCATCGTCGGCATGGACGGTGATGGCACGGATCCCGGAAGAGCGGACGCGCTCGAACTGCTCGATGGGCGTCTTCTTGACGATGCCCCGACGCGTCGCCATGACCAGGTTGTGGCCCTTCTCGAAGTTCGGGATCGTGATCACCGCGAGGACCGCCTCACCGTGCTCGACCTGGACACCCTCCAGGTTGATGATCGGGATCCCCTTGGCCTGACGGGTCGAGTCGGGGATGTGGTGGACCTTGGACGAGAAGACCCGGCCGCGGTTCGTGAAGAACAGCGCCCAATCGTGGGTGTTCGCCACGAAGAGGTGCGCCACCGCGTCCTCTTCCACGGTCTTCGCGCCGATGATCCCCTTGCCACCGCGAGCCTGGCGGCGGTACGTGCCGAGCGGCTGGCGCTTGATGTAACCACGGCCCGAGACGGTGATGACGACGTCTTCGTCGGCGATGAGGTCCTCGTCGGACAGCTCGCGGTTGGCGTCGGCCGCGACGCGAGTACGGCGCTCACCGGCGTACTTTGCCTTGAGCTCCAGCAGCTCGTCGCGGATGATGCCGCTCACGCGCTGCGGATTGGCGAGGATGTCCTCGAGCTCGGCGATGAGCTTGATGATCGCGAGGTACTCATCCTCGATCTTCTTGCGTTCGAGCGCCGCGAGCCGGCGGAGCTGCATCTCCAGGATCGCATTCGCCTGGATCTCGGTCAGCCTGAAACCCGACATCAGGTTCTGCCGCGCGGTCTCAACGTCCGCGGACTGGCGGATCGTGCGGATGACCTCGTCGAGGTTGTCGAGGGCGATCTTCAGCCCTTCCAGGATGTGGGCCCGGTCCCTCGCCTTGCCGAGGTCGAATTCCGTTCTCCGCCGGACGACCTCGCGCCGCCAATCGATATGGTGCTGGAGGATCTGCTTCAGCGGCAGCGTCGATGGCTGTCCGTCGACGAGCGCGAGCATATTGGCGTTGAAGGCCAGCTGCAGCGCCGTGTGCTTGAACAGGTTGTTGAGGACCGTTCGCGGCGCCGCATCACGCTTGGTCTCGATGACGATGCGCATCCCGTCGCGGTCGGACTCGTCGCGCAGGTCCGCGATCCCGTCGAGCTTCTTGCCGGTCACGAGCTCGGCGATGCGCTCGATCAGGGTCGACTTGTTGACCTGGTACGGCAGTTCGGTGACCACGATCGCCATCCGGCCACTGCGAGCCTCCTCGAAGGCGCACTGCGCGCGCATGTAGACCCGCCCGCGACCATGCGCATACATCTCACGGATCGCGTCGATCTGTTCCCACTGTCCGGTGAGGGGGTTCCGCCGGCGGTCGTAGCGGAAGATGGTGCCGCCCGTCGGGAAGTCGGGGCCGGTGACGAACTCGCACAGGTCGTCCGAGGTCAGCTCCGGGCTGGCGATCAACGCGACGGTGGCGTCGACGATCTCGCCCAGGTGGTGCGGCGGGATGTTGGTGGCCATGCCGACCGCGATACCGGACGAGCCGTTGATGAGCAGGTTCGGCAGCTTCGCGGGCAGGACCGACGGCTGCTGACGGGTGCCGTCGTAGTTCTCGACGAAGTCGACCGTCTGCTTGTCGATGTCGGCCAGCAGCTCCGACGCGATGGCCGTCATCCGTGCCTCGGTGTACCGCATCGCCGCCGGCGGGTCACCGTCGACCGAACCGAAGTTGCCCTGCCCGTCGACGAGCTGGTAGCGCAGGGAGAAGTCCTGCGCCAGCCGGACGAGTGCGTCGTATAGCGACAGGTCGCCGTGCGGGTGGTACTTGCCCATCACCTCGCCGACGATGGCAGCGCACTTCCGGTACGAGGCGGTCGAGGTCAGACCCATCTCGTTCATCGTGTAGAGGATCCGCCGGTGGACCGGCTTCAGGCCATCGCGCACGTCGGGCAGGGCGCGACTGACGATGACGCTCATGGCGTAGTCGAGGTAGGCGCTGCGGAGCTCGTCCTCGATGGGTACCCGGAGGATGCGCTGCGGGTCGTCGGTCACGCCGGGGTCCTTCGCTGCTGTCGCTCGCCCTGCTGCTGGGTCACGCCGGGATCGCCCGCCGCCTGGGACCAGGTTCCGGCACGGAACGCAGCTGAGGTCGTCCCTGCCTCGCTCGTGTCCGGCGCGTCAGCGTGCCGCCGGACGGTGCCGACGCGGAGCCGGATCTCGGCCGCGACCGCCGGTGGCTGGACGCCCAGCGCATCCCGCACGACCCAGGCACGGTTTCCATCGCCGGTCGCGGCTGCGTGGTCGGCCTCACGTCGCAGGAACGTCGCGGTCTTCGCCTGGTCGACCTGCACCCAGGAGCGGAGCGCCCAGCCGAGCGCCTTCTGCACCCACGGGTCGGCGTCACCCATCAGGGTGCCGATCAGCTCGAGTCCGCGCTCCGCAGGCAAGTCCTGACGACGGTACGGCGGCAGCTCGTACGGCAGCCTCGCCAGCGTGGCCCCCACGAGCCGACGCTCCAAGGGGTGGGCAGAATAGACCAACTGTTCTAATTCGGCCCAGCGGAACGACTCCTGGATCACGCCCCGGGCCGTCAGCTCGGCGAGGTCGTCGATGCAGATCCAGTCAGTGGCCACACGGGCCAGCCGCCGCATCACCTGCCAGGCACGCTCCGGGTCGTCAGGCAGGGCCCGGGCGAGCAGAAGGTGGGCGAACAGCCGCACCTCCCGTATCGACTCGCCGGCGAGCCGCTGCGCCAGTGAGATCGCGGTCGCCGAGGATGACTCGCGGAGCGGCTGGCGCAACTGGCGCGCCGTGGCCCGGATGAGCGGCCAGCGGACGCCGATGACCTCTGCACCGCCGGGGGCGACTCGCGCCTGCTCCGCGGCGTACTCCTCGTCGGCGAGGCGGCGGAATCCGTCGGTCAGGGCCACGATGAACTGGTCCGGTTCGTCCAGCAGATCCGCGAGAACCGTCCCGAGCCCACGGGCCTCAGGGAGATGCGAGCCTACGAACGCTTCGGCCCGCTCGGTCACGCTAGACGTCAAGGTTCTGCACCTTGCGGGCCTCGGCCCGGATGAACTCCTTGCGGGGCGCGACCTTCTCGCCCATCAGCGTGGTGAACAGGTGGTCCGCTGCGGCGGCGTTGTCGAGGTTGACCTGGATGAGGGTCCGCGTCTGCGGGTTCATCGTCGTCTCCCAGAGCTGATCGGCATTCATCTCGCCGAGACCCTTGAAGCGCTGGACGGTCAGGTTCTTGACCTTCATCTCCCGCACGATCCGGTCGCGCTCACGCTCGTCGCGGGCGTAGCGGGTGACCTTGCCGGTGCTGATGCGGAACAGCGGCGGCGACGCGATATACAGGTGCCCCTTGTCAACGAGGTCGTGCATATTGCGGTAGAAGAAGGTCATCAACAGCGTTCGGATATGGGCGCCGTCCACGTCCGCGTCGGCCAGCAGGATCACCTTGTGATACCGCAGCTTGGTGAGATCGAACGTCTCGCCGATGCTCGTGCCGAGGGCGATGATGAGCGGGCGGATCTTCTCCGAGGAAAGGACCCTGTCGAGCCGGGCCTTCTCGACGTTGAGCATCTTGCCGAACATGGGCAGGATCGCCTGCGACCGGCGGTCCCTGCCCTGCTTGGCCGAGCCGCCGGCCGAATCCCCTTCCACGATGTACAGCTCGCTCTTCTCGGGATCGCGCTCCTGACAGTCGGCGAGCTTGCCGGGCAGCGCCATCCCTTCCAGCGCGCCCTTGCGGATGACGAGGTCGCGTGCCTTGCGCGCCGCCTCGCGGGCCCTCGCCGCGATGAGGCTCTTCTCCACGATCCGGCGCCCGTCGGCGGGATTCTCGTCCAGATACTGGGCGATGCCCTCGGTCACGGCGTTCTGGACCGCCCCCTTGACGTCGGCGTTGCCCAGCTTGGCCTTGGTCTGGCCCTCGAACTGGGGGTCGGTGAGCTTGACGCTGATGACGGCCGTCAGCCCCTCCCGCACGTCCTCCCCGGACAGGTTCGCGTCAGAGTCGCGGAGCAGGCTCGCCCGGCGCGCATAGTCGTTCAGCGAACCGGTGAGAGCAGAGCGGAAGCCCGTGACATGAGTCCCACCATCGACCGTGTTGATGTTGTTGGCAAAGGCGAACACGTTCTCGGTGTAGGTGTCGTTGTATTGGAGCGCGACCTCGATGGCGGTCGCTCCGTCGCGCCGCTCCACGTAAATGGGCCGTGGGTGAAGCACATCCTTGCCCTGGTTGAGGTAACGCACGAAGGAGACGAGCCCTCCCTCGAAGTAGAAGTTCTTCTCGCGGATCGGCGACTCGCGTTCGTCGGCGAGGCGGATCCAGATGCCCTTGTTCAGATACGCCGACTCGCGCATCCGCTGTGCGATCTGGTCGAACGAGAAGTCGAGCGTCTCGAACATCAGCGGATCCGGCCGGAACCGCGTTCGGGTGCCAGTGCGTCCGCCGGACGATCCCAGCTGCCTGACCGGGCTCGCCGGCTTGCCACGTTCGTACCGCTGCCCCCACAGCTTGCCGTCACGGCGGGTCTCGACCTCCAGCCATTCGGAGAGCGCGTTGACGACGCTGACGCCCACACCGTGAAGCCCACCCGAGACCTTGTAGCCGCCGCCACCGAACTTGCCACCCGCGTGGAGCACCGTGTGCACCACCTCGAGCGCGTCCTTGCCGGTCTGCTTCTGGAGGCCGACCGGCACACCACGACCGTTGTCGAGGTTCTCGACGCTGCCGTCGGCATTGATGGTGAGCTCGATCCGGTCGGCATGGCCGGCCATGGCCTCGTCGATCGAGTTGTCGACGACCTCCCAGATGAGATGATGCAGACCACGTCCGTCCGTTGAGCCGATGTACATGCCGGGACGCTTGCGGACGGCCTCGAGCCCTTCCAGCACCTGGATGCTTTCGGCGTCGTAGCCACCGGCGGCTGGGCCGACCTTGCCCCGGCGGGGCCGCCCGACGGCACTCCTTGTGCCGTTGCCCGCGATCGGGTCGCTGCCGTTGGTGTGCTCCGTGGGGTCGCGGCGCGTCAGCGGTTCGGTCATCGGCGATCCCCGGTCAGCATTCCTACGAGCCGATCCAGGTCGTCGCCGTCGTAGTACTCGATGGTGATGCGCCCGCCCTTTCGGCCCGGCACCAGCGTGACCTTGGTGCCGAGCGCGGTGCGGAGATCCATCTCGAGCCGCTCGACATCCGGGTCGACCGACGCGACCGAAGCGGGTTCCTCGGCATCGTCGGGCTTCGCTGCGTCCTTCGCCGTCTTCGCCTTCTTCGTCCGTCGCGCGAGCTCCTCGGCCTGCCTCACCGAGAGGGAGCGGGCAAGGACGGCGTCAAGCAGGGCTTCCTGGTGCGGTCCATCCTCGAGGCCGCCGATAGCCCGCGCGTGTCCCTCCGTGATGGAGCCGTCGCGAACGGCGTCCTGCACGCGCGGCGCCAGGTCCAGCAGGCGGAGGGTGTTGGTGATGCTCGGACGGGCGCGACCGACGCGCCGGGCGATCTCATCCTGGGTCAGGCCGAACTCGTCCGCGAGTCGGCGGAAGGCGCGCGCCGCGTCCATCGCGTTGAGATCGGCGCGCTGCAGGTTCTCGACAAGGGCCAGGCCGAGCTGCTGCTGCTCACCGATCGTGCGGATGAGCGCTGGGATCCGTTCGAGGCCGGCCATCTCGGCGGCGCGCACCCGCCGCTCTCCAGCCACGAGCTGATAGCCCTCGACGGCGGGGGTCACGAGGATGGGCTGGATGACGCCATGTTCGGCGATGCTCTCGGCAAGCCGTTCGAGCTCCTGCTGCTCGAACTGCAGGCGAGGCTGATAGGGATTGCGGCGGATCTGCGCGAGCGGGATCTCGGTCGGCGCGCCACCCGACGGTCGGGACGGGATCAATGCAGCAAGCCCGCGCCCGAGACCACCGGTCGCGCGACGCCCTTCGACCGTCATACGCCTGCCAACTGCGGGACGCCGACCGAGACCTTCGCGGACTCGACGTGGCCATCGCGACGCAGCAGTTCGGTGGCTGCGTTCCGGTATGCCTCGGCACCCTTCGAACCCGGGCTGTACAGGGCCACTGGTTGGCCATAGCTCGGCGCCTCGGAAAGGCGGACGCTGCGCGGCACGCGCGTCTCGAAGACGCGATCACCGAGATGCCGGCGCACCTCGGCGCTGACGTCCGCCGACAGCGTGGTGCGTGCGTCGTACATCGTCAGCAGCACGCCCTTGATGCGCAGCGATGGGTTCAGGTGGTCGCGCACGAGATTGATCGTGGCGAGCAGCTGACTCAGTCCTTCGAGCGCGTAGTACTCGCATTGCAGGGGGATCAACACGCTGTCCGCCGCCGTAAGGGCGTTGATGGTGATGAGTCCCACGGAGGGCGGGCAGTCGAACAGGACGTAGTCGAACTCCTCGCGAAGGGGTTCCAGGACCGTGCGCAAACGACGCTCGCGCCGCTCCAGGGGCACGAGCTCGATCTCGAGCCCCGCAAGGTCGGTGGAGGCGGGGATGAGGCTGAGTCCCGCGATCGCCGTGGGCACGATCAGCGATCGGGCGGCGGAACCTCCGACAAGGGCCTCGTACATGGAGCGTTCCACGGTCGCCTTGTCATGGCCGAGACCGCTGGTCGCATTCCCCTGAGGGTCGATGTCAACGACAAGGACCTGCTGTCCCTCGAGGGCCAGGTAAGCCGCGAGGTTGACGACGGTGGTGGTCTTCCCGACACCACCCTTCTGGTTCGCGCAAGCGATGGTCTCGCCCACTCAGGTCCGCGATCGGGGTGCATCCACAGCCTCGGATTCTAGTCGATGAGAGGGTTCTCTGCGCGCTGGGAGCGGCACTCTCACCGATCGCCTACACGGTCGCACGCGGGTCTCCACGACCAGTTCACCCCGCCTTCATCGATCGTTACGGGGGAGTTGCACGTGGAACCTTTGTCCGGCCTGTTTCACGTGCAACCATGTCGACCGCCGGAGTGTGGAAAGGTGGTGGAAACCTTCGTGCCCGGAGGCCCCGTCGCACCCGTATACTTGCCCGCGTAGTGAAGTCGTTCGCGCTCAAGCTGCGCCCATCCGACGCTCGGACGGGGCCAACGAGCGTGCATCCCGGATCCACGGTGTGAGTCTCCCCCTCGCAGCTGTCGGTGCCGTGATGGCAGCGCTGCTCGAAGCGAGCGTCCTTCCCGAGCTCACCTTGGCTGGCGCCAAGCCCGATCTCGTCCTCGTCATGGCGATCGTCGCGGCGATGCTGGTCGGACTCGAGGAGGGACTGGTATGGGCCTTCCTTGGCGGTTTGATGCTTGATCTGATCCTATCTTCCGAGCGGCCCGTCGGGGCGGCGACCTTCTCGATGATCATGGCGGTCGGCGTGGCGATCGCGGCTGCGCGTATCGCTGGGCACAACCGACGACTCGTCGCCGTCCTGCTCGCGTTCGCGCTGACGTTCCTCTACCAGGGGTTGAGCCTCGTCATCCTCTCGGGCACGACCGGCCTCGCGGCCTCTCCTGCCTCGCTCCAGAGCGTCGGGATCGTCGCCCTGCTCAACGCGCTGCTGGCATTCGTGGTTGCCGGCGTCGTCCGCTGGTACCTCATCCGCTATGCGCCAGCGGAACGCACGGAGTGGCTCGGCGCATGAGCGGCGTGGTGTTGGGCGATCCGGCGCCCAGGGGTCGGCTGCTCCCCCGATTCATCGTGTTCAGCCTGATCGCCGTCCTGGTGGTCGGCGCCCTTGGTACGCGCCTGTTCTACCTCCAGGTCGCGCAGGGCGGCTACTACGCGGCCCTCGCCGACGACCAGCGGTTCGTCGACGTTGCTGTGTCATCGGCGCGGGGACTGATGGTGGACCGCGCGGGTCGGGTCCTAGTCACGAACGTTCCGACGTACGTGGTGAAGATCCGCCAGGCTGACCTGCCCTTCAGCAGGCGTGAGGAGGTCCTCCAGCGCCTGTCGACGCTGCTTGACATCCCCGTCGCCGAGATGAACGAGACGCTCGACCGCAATCCGGGCTCTCGGTTCGAGTACATCCGCGTGGCAAGCGATATCCCGGTCGATGTCGCCCACGTGCTGACCGAGGACCACCTGTCCCTGCCCGGCGTCCAGGTGGGCGTGGAGCCGCGCCGGGAGTATCCCTATGGCGCACTCGTCTCGCACATCCTCGGATTCACCGGTGCGATCGATCCCGATGACTTCGTGCGACTCGAGGAGAAGGGCTATCTGCAGGACGACTCGCTGGGCAAGGCCGGCGTCGAGGCGGTCTATGAGACCGAGCTCCGCGGTACCTACGGCGTCGAGCAGGTGGAACGCGACGCGTCTGGGCGCAGGTTGCGGGTGGTGGCCAAGCCCCAGGAAGAGCTGGCAGGGAACACCCTGGAGCTATCGATCGATGTCGACCTCCAGAAGGAAGCCGAGAAGGCGCTTCGTTGGGGCATCGAGCTCGCCGGCCTCAAGCGCGGCGTCTTCATCGTCATGAACCCGCAGACGGGCGAGGTCCTGGCGATGGTCTCGTTGCCCAACTACGACAACAACCTGTTCGCTCGAGGCATCTCTGGCGAGGACTTCGACAAGCTGCTCAAGGATCCGTCCCGACCGCTGCTGAACTTCGCCATCAACGAGCAGTACCCGCCGGGCTCCACGTACAAGCTGGTCACCGGGACCGGCGGCCTCGCGGACGGCAAGATCACGACGGATTCGACCCTCAGGACCAAGGGCTACCTCAGCATCGGCCGCTACCGCTATTACGAGTGGAACCGCCGCGGCTGGGGCCCGCTCAACATCTACGACGGCTTCGGGCACTCGAGCGACACGTATTTCTTCCAGGTCGCCGGCCGGCTCGGCATCGACCGGCTCGCCTACTGGGCCAAGCAGTACGGGTTCGGTGCTCGAACGGGGATCGACCTGCCGGGCGAGGCGAGGGGCATCGTCCCCACCAACGCCTGGAAGCAGGATGTCTTTGGCGAGCGCATCTACCCGGGCGAGACGTATCAGGCCGGGATCGGCCAGGGGTACGACTCGGCGACCCCACTGCAGGTCCTCAATGCGTACGCGGCCCTTGCCAACGGTGGCAAGGTCTTTCAGCCTCAGGTGGTCCGGCGGATCCTCAGCGCCGATGGAACGGTCGTCCGGGACTTCGAGCCGAAGCTGATCCGTCAGCTCGACGTCGATCCCGAGGTGCTCCGGACGATGCGTGTCGCCGCGCGTAGGGTGGTCACCATCCGCCATACGTACAACCTGGTCGACCTCCCCCTCGTCGTCGCGGGCAAGTCCGGCACCGCCGAGTTCGGCAACCGGGACAGCAAGGGTCGTCTTCCCTATCACTCGTGGTTCGCCGCGTTCGTACCCAAGGACCCCCGGATGCAGCCCGGCGACCCGAGTGGCTACAGGGCGGTCAGTGGCACCGACTCGGAGCTTGCCGTGCTCGCGTTCGCCTACGACTCCCGCACCAAGGGAAACATGGCGACCGAGATCGTCAAGTACTTCCTGCAGATCCACTACAAGGTGAAGAAGGACCTCCGTAACTTCGACCTGCTGAAGCGCGCCAACTTCTACAACTCCCAAGGCGGCAACTGATGGGCGCGATCCGCCTCCAGCCGCCGAGGGCGGCGGCGTGGACTGCGAGAACGGCGACCGCCGTCTGGAATGTCTTCGACATCCAACTCGTGATCTATGCGCTGGCGCTGGCCACATTCGGGCTGCTCATCGCCTACTCGAACAGTCCTGACGGCGCCCGGCTCGCAGCCGGTGGGACCTTCTCTCGCGCGCTCATGTGGCTGGCGCTGGCGGTCGTGGCGTTCACGCTCGCAACGGCCTTCGACTACCGCTGGCTGCGCACCTTCTCCTGGCCCGTCTACCTGCTCAACCTGGCGCTCCTCGTGGTCACCCTCGCCCTTGGCAGCGGAGTCGGCGGCACCTCACGCTGGGTGACGATCTTCGGCGTCCAGTTCCAGTTCTCGGAGATCGCCAAGATCCTGACGATCATCGTCCTGGCGAACTTCATCGCGTCACGCGGCCAGCGCGTCGGGCATCTCAGCACGATCCTGGGAGCGGGATTCGTGGCCCTGCCGCCGCTTGCCCTGGTCCTGTCACAGCCGGACCTCGGCACCTCGCTCGTCTTCGGCGCGGTCCTGGCCGGGGTGCTGTTCATGTCCGGCGCGAGCCTCAAGTGGATGGCCATCTTCGCCGCCGCCGCGGTGGCCGCGGTGCCGGTCATCTGGACGGAGCTGCTCCACAACTACCAGCGTCAGCGGATCCTCGCATTCCTCGACCCCACGAACGACCCCACCAACAGCGGCTTCCAGGTCATCCAGTCGCAGATCGCCGTCGGCTCGGGCGGAGTATTCGGGTTGGGGCTCACCCATGGCACGACCGGGACATCGGATTACCTCCCGGTGTCAACGACCGACTTTGCCGGTGCGGTCCTGCTCCAGGAGCTCGGGTTTGTCGGTGGCCTCGTGGTGCTGCTGCTGTTCACCGCGCTGCTCTGGCGGGTGATGCTCGTCGGGTGGCGTTCGGCTGATCCCTTCGGGCTCGCCTTCGCGGCAGGCATCGCATCCCTGCTGCTGTTCCAGCTGCTGGTCAACCTCGGGATGATCCTCGGATTGATGCCGGTCACGGGTATCCCGTTGCCGTTCATCACCCACGGCGGCGCATCGATCATCAGCGTCGCCATCGGCCTCGGCATCCTGCAGAGCATCAACCTAAGGCAGGCAAGACCCAAGTGGTGACGTTGCGAGGCATGGCACCCTGCCCGTGGACCGGCAGGGCCGTCGGCGGCTGAGGATGCTCGCAGGTGGAGGCCGACCATGCCTTGGGTGGGGCGCCGGTGCGCCGGTGCACCCGGCCGCGATCCATGAGCCGGGTCATCGCGCTTCGGCCTGGTCCCCGGCGGCTAGATCGCCCGGCGGATCGTCGGGTCCGGCGGCACCTTTCGATGCGGGACCGCCCGCGATAGGTCTCGCGCGCAGCGCGGGCGCGTCCATGGCCTCCTCATCCGATGGCGCAGGCCTCTCCTCTATCGTCGACTGCTCGGCGGCACCGTCCGGGTCCGCTCGTGCGATCGATACGTCCGGCGTGGCGCCCTCCGGGCCCTCGGGCGCCATCGGCCGAACACGCTCGGGCTGGACCGCGTCCGCGTCCTCGCTGAGGCGTCGGAAGAGGTAGCGGTAGATCTCCTTGCCGGCCGCGGTGATCGGCAGGGCGAGGATCGCTCCGAGCAGGCCGGCGATCGAGCCACCGATGATGAGCGAGAAGATGACCACCGATGCGTGGAGCTCGATCGCCTCACCCTGGATCTTGGGCACGAGCACGTTGTTCTCCAGCTGCTGCACCAGCAGATAGAGGAGGAACACCGCCACCACAGCCTGTGGTGAGACTGTCAGGGCGACCAGCAGTGTGGGGATCATCGACAGGATCGGCCCGATGATGGGCAGCAGCTCGAAGAGCCCCGCCACGACCGCCAGCAGGATCGCGAACCGGATGAAGCGCTCGTCGACCAGCAACCCGAGGACGATGAGCCCGGCGAAGGTCGCGGCCCCGACCAGGAGACCCAGCAGGATCTGGGCCCGCAGCCAGCGGCCGAAGATCCGCTCCACGATGCGCAGCACCGCCCAGGTATCGCGCCGCCAGCCGTCGGGGAGGGAGCGGTCGAAGGAGGCGAGGAGCCGCTCACGGTCCTTGAGCAGGTAGAAGGCCCAGACCGGCACGATGATGTAGCCGAAGAGCGCGCCGATCGCCCCCAAGATGCCGCTTGCGATCGGCAGCAGCGAGCGGACGTCGAAGGCGCCCGCGGCGTTGCCGAGGTCCGCCAGGGCCCGGTCGATCGCTTCGCGCAGCGCCGGGGGCAGCTGCAGGCCCTCGTACAGCCCGCGCAGCTGGCGGGTCGCCTCGTCGACGGCCTGGTTGAAGCGTGGCAGGTCGCCGATGAACCCGATCACCTGCGAGACGAGTGGGCGGAGCAGCAGGGCCAGGGCCAGGAACGATGCGCCGAAGACGAGCACATAGACGAGCAGGACCGAGAGTCCGCGCGGCACACCACGGCGATGGAGCCAGCCGACCATCGGGTCCATCACGTAGATCAGGAGCAAGCCGAGCAGAAATGGCGTGACTGCGTCGCGGCCCAGATACAGGATCACGCCCACGATCAGCGTCGTGATGAGCAGGAGCGCGACGCGTGGCGTGGGCGCCTGCAGCCGGCGAGTCGTGGTCGTCATGTGCGCCGGCGAGCGTAGCAGAGGGTCCCGTCGCGCCAGGAGCGTCGCCGGCGAGGTGCCGGCCCGAGCCACCGCCGATGATGACGAAGTGCTAGTACCTCGCGGTCATCCACTCCTCATGGCTGGACCGCGCCGTCGGTGGCGGTCCGCCCGTATTCTGCGACGACGATCGCCGCGGCGTATCCGCCCTCATGGGTGAGGCTCAGTGCCAGCTCGACGACTCCGGCCTCGGCAGCCAGTTCAGCCGCCCCCCCGCGCAGCACCAAGCGGACCCGTCCAGACGGTTCCCGCTGGACTTCGATATCGCGCAGGGAGACCGCATCGTCAGCCGTGCCCAGGGCCTTCAGGGTCGCCTCCTTTGCCGCGAACCGGGCCGCCAGCCTTCTTGGGTCGACACCGGCGGACGTCCGGCAGTCCGCGATCTCGCGCTCGGTGTAGACCCGGGTCAGGTACCGGTGGCCGTGGAGAGCGACGAGTGCATCCGCGACCTCGGCGACGGACACGAGATCGAGCCCCACGTGGATGACCATGAGCCGATCGTTGGGCGTCGTCACGGGCCTGTCAAGCCGCCCACACGTCCCACCGGCCTTGAGCGGCACAGGGCTCTCCGAACGGCGTGGTGCGTGCGTGCAAGCTCGAGCCGCCGGAGACTCGGCAACGAGTCGTCGCTGTCGTATCCTTCGCAGCGTCCGTCGCGCCTATGGAGGTCGTCTTAAGGGTGGATCCCGAGTCAGGCATGGGTGAACGAGTCCGGCACATCATCCTTCAACACGGCCGGCTGCCGACCGACATCCAGGCGTTGGAAGATCACGCCGACCTCTATCAGGCTGGCATGACCTCGCATGCGAGCGTCAACCTCATGCTCGCCCTGGAGGCTGAGTTCGACATCGAGTTTCCCGACGCCATGCTGAAGCGGAGTGTCTTTCAGAGCGTCGCCTCGATCACCGACGCGCTCGAGAGGCTCCAGGTGTCGGCGGCATGAGCGTCGCGATCGACGTCGACGCGGGCTTCCTGAACGGGATCCGAAAGATCGCCGATGAGTTCGCCGCAGTGAACGCCGACGACGTCGACCGGAAGGCCCGTTTTCCGGTCGAGGCACTCGATGCGCTGCGTGCGGACGGGGCCTTGTCGGCGCTCATCCCGACGGAATTGGGCGGGGGCGGCATCTCGTTCGAGGCGGTGGCGGCGGCGTGCTTCGAACTCGGTCGCCGGTGCGGATCGAGCGCCATGGTCTACGCGATGCACCAGATCCAGATCGCGTGCATGACCCGGCACCTGGCCGATGCGCCGTGGTTCGAGGCATACCTGCGCGACGTCGCCCGTGACCAGCGGCTCATCGCCTCCGTCACGTCCGAGGTAGGGACGGGTGGGGACCTCGGGCGCTCGAACGCGGCGGTCACGCCGTCCCGGGACGGCAACGCCACGTTCGAGAAGCAGGCGCCGACGGTGTCGTACGGTCTCTATGCCGACGATCTCTTCACGACGCTGCGGCGCACACCCGACGCCGAGCCCGGCGACCAGGTCATCGTGCTGACCCACAAGGACCAGATGACGCTCGAACAGACCGGCACCTGGGATCCGCTGGGCATGCGAGGGACGTCCTCGCCCGGCTTCGTCGTTCGGGCCGAGTTCTCGACGGACCAGGTCCTGCCGACGCCCTTCCCGATCGTCGCGGGCGAATCGATGGTACCGGTAAGCCATCTCCTGTGGTCGCATCTGTGGCTGGGGATCGCCACCGACGCGTTCGACCGGGCTCGCGCGTTCGTACGGGCCTCCGCCAAGCAGCGTCCCGACCAGGTCCCGCCGACAGCGCAGCGCCTGTCGCATCTCATGAGCGAGTTGTCGCTGCTGCGGGCAGAGGTGAACTCGGCCCTGCGAGACTTCACCGAAGCGTCGGCCACCCCGGACCGAGAGCGTTTATCCACGATGGCCAGCATCCTCCGCTTCAACAACCTGAAGATCGCGGCCTCCGAACAGGCACCGCGGGTCTGCCAGGGCGCCATGGCGATCGGTGGCATCGTGGGCTACAAGAACGACACGCCGTTCAGCGTCGGGCGCCACCTGCGGGATACGATGTCGGCTCCGCTGATGATCGCCAATGAGCGGATCCACGAGCGGAACGCACTCCTGCTGCTCATCGCCAAGGACGTCTGATGGCCGGGCTCCTGGCGGCCACTCCCGACCAGGCCGAATTCCTCGTGGAGCTCCTCGATCATGGGTTGCTGATCGAGACCGGGGAGCCTGGCGTGTACGGCCGTGGCGGCGGCTTCGAGCGGATCCGGGAGGCATTCGACCGCCTCGTCAGCCGGGTGGCCGAACCCGATGGTGCCGAGGCGATGCGCTTTCCGCCGGTCCTGCCGCGTCGCCACTTCGAGGCGAGCGGCTACCTCAAGTCCTTCCCCCACCTGGCCGGCACGATCTTCTCGTTCGAGGGGACCGAGCAGGAGGCCATCGAGCAAGAGGACGTCGCCCACCGTCACGGAGACTGGAGCGGGTACCAGCGGATGACAGACCTCGTCCTGGTGCCGGCCGCCTGCTACCCGGTCTATCCGGCCATCGCCCGGCGCGGCCCGCTGCCGCCCGGTGGCCTGGCCATCGACGCCGGCGGCGCCTACGTCTTCCGCCACGAACCATCGGCCGATCCGGCGCGCCTCCAGATGTTCCATCAGCGCGAGATGGTCCGCCTGGGCGAGCCCGAGACCGTCGCCCTCTGGCGGAACAGCTGGCGCGATCGAGCGGAAGAGGTCCTGACACGTGTGGGGCTGGATGCCCACCCCGAGGTGGCCGCCGACCCGTTCTTCGGCCGCGCTGGCCGGATGCTGGCTGCCAACCAGCGAGCCCAGGAACTCAAGTTCGAACTGCTCATCCCCATCGCCGGTCCGGAGCCGACGGCGGTCGCCTCGTTCAACTACCACCAGGATCACTTCGCCGGGACGTACGGGATCACGATGGCCGACGGCAGCCCAGCCCACACCGCCTGTCTCGGGTTCGGCCTCGAGCGGATCACGCTCGGCCTCCTGCGGAGCCACGGCCTCGACCACACTCGATGGCCGGCCGCGGTCACCCGGCAGCTGTGGCCGTGACGATGGCTACGTCCGGCATGGTCAGCCTGTTCGGGCTCGATCCGGCCACGTATCGATCGCACCCACTGCATGCCGCCGAACGCACGTACCAGGAGACGAACTGCTACACGGACCTGCTTATCGAGCTCCTCCACGCTCGGGGCGACGAACCGTTGGCGTGCCTCGGCTCGATCGTTCGAATGGACTTCGAAGGGGACCAGTGGACGTTCTTCAAGCCACCCCCCGAGGACCTCGAGCGCCTCTTCGGTGTCGATATCCACGAGATGCAGCCCTACCGGTCCATGCCTGACCAGATCGCTGAGCTTCTCGCCGATGGCCGCTCGCTCACCGTGGAGCTCGACGCCTGGCACCTTCCGGATACGGCCTCGAGCAGCTATCGCACGGAGCACGTGAAGACCGGCGTCGCCGCCGAGGCGATCGACCTGCTCGGGCAACGCCTCCGCTACTTCCACAACACGTCACTGCACGAGCTGAGCGGGGAAGACTACCGCGGCGTGTTTCGGGTCGACCACGCGGACGACGAGATCCTTCCCCCATACACGGAGCTCATCCGCTTCGATGCCGGCCCGCGCCTCGAAGGGGCCGCGCTGCGGGCAGCGTCCCGCGAGATCCTGCGCCATCACCTCGATCGGGTCCATGCCGGCAATCCGTTCGACCGGTTCGGCGTTCGACTGAGCCGTGACCTCCCGGACCTGCTGGCCGGCGATGTGGCTCGATTCCATGCCTACGCATTCGCGACCGTGCGGATGGCGGGAGCCGGGTTCGAACTGTGCGCCTCGCACGTCGGCTGGCTGCTCGGCGATGAGGGCGGGCGGGCGGTGACGGCCATGTCGGAGATCGTCGAGGGGTCCAAGCTACTTGGCTTCAAGCTCGCTCGGCGGCGGCCATTCGACGCCGAGGCCGCGATCGACGCGTTGAGCGAAGCGTGGGACGTGGCACTCGGCGCGCTCGACGACGCAGTCCGGTAGCCCCATGCCGCCGGCACGGTTGGCACGGCGGGTCCGCGTCCAGGATCACGATGTCGTGCCGCTCGATGAAGGTTGGGTAGCCGCATCCGCTGCGCCGGACTCGTTCGCCGACCCCGCTGAGCTCGATGGGTTGACCTGGCTTCCGGCACGAGTGCCCGGCACGGTCGCCTCGGTGCTCGCCGAGGCCGGTCTGATGGCAGCTGATCTCGACGCCCAGGACTGGTGGTTCCGGACGAACTTCCAGGCGGCCCGTGGCGACGATGACGAGTCGGTCGTGCTCTTCCTCGACGGCCTTGCGACCATCGCCGAGGTATACCTGAATGGGGAACAGGTGGTGGTCAGCGATTCGATGTTCGTCCGCCACGCGATCGAGATCGGCGGCCGCCTGCGCGGCGCGAACGAGCTTGCGATCCGGTTTAGTGCCCTCGGACCCAGGTTGAGCGCACCGCGCCGCCCGCGGGCCAGATGGCGGACGCGCCTCGTCGCCGACGGCAATCTGCGCTGGATCAGAACGACGCTCCTCGGCCGCGCGCCAGGGTTCGCGCCCGGGCCGCCTGCGGTCGGCCCGTGGGGGCCCGTCTGGCTCGAGCGCCGGCGAGGCATCACCGTCGAGCGCATCGACCTTCGGCCGCGACTCGACGGCGACGAAGGTGTGCTGTCGGTGCGCCTTGGCGTGCGGACCATCGGTGCCCGCCGGACCCGTCAGGTCGGGGTCGTCCTGACCGGGGAGACGGGATCCCATCATGCATACCTGGACACGTCCGGCGACGAACAACGACTGCTCTTCCGGGGAGAGGTGCGGGTGCCAGCGGCACGACGGTGGTGGCCTCACACCCACGGCGAGCCTGCCCTGTACGACGTTAGATTCAAGGTCGAGACCGACGTAGGGCCGATCGCGATCGACGCCGGGCGGGTCGGCTTTCGACGACTGGCAGCGGGTCCCGGGGCCGGTCACGACCTCGAGCGCGATGGGCTCGACCTCCACCTGAACGACGTGCGGATCTTCGCGCGGGGGGCGGTCTGGACTCCGGTCGACCCACGCGGCCTCGCTCCCTCGCCAGGATCGCTTCGTGCGGCGGTCGAGACCGCCCGTGACGGTGGGATGAACATGCTCCGCTTGCCTGGCACAGGCGCCTATGAGCAGGACGCCTTCTACGATCTGTGCGACGAGCTCGGTGTGCTTGTCTGGCAGGATCTCATGTTCGCGAACATGGACTACCCATTCGCGGATGACGCGTTCCGGGCGCTCGCCGAGGCTGAAGCGACCGACGTCATCGACCGGCTCGCCGGCCGCCCCAGCTTCGCCGTGCTGTGCGGCAACAGCGAGATCGAGCAGCAGATCGCGATGCTCGGGCTCGACCCCACATTCGGACGCGCCGACTTCTTCGGCGTGACGATCCCAGCACTGTCGCGTGCGTCCGGGGCGGACGCGGTCTATGCGCCGTCTGCGCCGTTCGGAGGCGACCAGCCGTTCCGGCCGGACCGGGGCGTCGCGAACTATTACGGGGTCGGTGGCTATCGGCGTCCGCTGGCCGACGCGCGGAGCTCCGGGGTCCGGTTCGCCGCCGAGTGCCTGGCGTTCGCGAACGTACCCGACGAAGCGGTCGTCGAATCGCTACTGCCGGATTCCGCGGCAGGGGTCGTTGTCCACCATCCCCGCTGGAAAGCGGGCGTCCCGCGCGACGTCGGCAGCGGCTGGGACTTCGACGATGTTCGCGACCACTATCTGGCCGACCTGTTCGGGCAGGACCCGGGCGAGCTTCGCAGGATCGACCACGAACGGTACCTCGAGTTCTCCCGGGCAGTCAGCGGCGAGGTCATGGCCGAGGTCTTCGGGGAATGGCGTCGGACCGACTCGACGTGTCATGGTGCGCTCGTCCTGTGGCTCCGCGATCTCGCTGCGGGCGCGGGTTGGGGCGTCCTCGACCACCGTGGGATGCCCAAGGTCGCCTATCACCATCTTCGCCGTGCCCTCGCGCCGGTAGCGGTCTGGACGACCGATGAGGGCCTCGGCGGCGTCGTCGTCCATGTGGCGAACGATCACTCGACGCCGCTCGTGGCTCGCCTGCGGGTGGCGCTCTATCGCGACCTGGAGCAGCCGGTCGGGGAAGGCCAGGAAACGATCGACGTTGCCGCGCACGGCGCACACGTGCGGAATGTCGAGACGCTGCTCGGGCACTTCGTCGACGTGTCGTGGGCCTATCGGTTCGGGCCACCCGCCCATGATGTGCTCGTGGTGAGCCTCGAGCAAGACGGGCAGACCGGGCGCGAGCTGCTTTCGCAGGCAGTCCGCTTCCCGGCCGGTCGACCGGTCGACGTCGAGAGGCCCGACCGCCTGGCACTCGAGGCGAGCGCCCAGTCGGCCGCGGACGGGACGGTCCGGCTGACGGTCCGGAGCCGCCGGCTTGCCTATGGCGTCCGGATCCACGTGGACGGCTTCTCCGCCGGGGATGATGCGTTCTCGGTCGAGCCGGGCGGCACGCGGCTGATCTCGCTGCACCCTCTCGACGACGGGCGCCGATTCGGTGGCGGGACCCTGACGGCGCTCAACCTCATCGGTCAGATCCCGATCGAGGTCGTGGGCGGGCCGCCTTGATCGACGTACCGTCGGCCCGCCCGATGTACCTCAACATCGAGTCCGGTCCCCTGTTCGGGATCTTCCACGGGGCGTCTCCGAGCATGCCACCCGGAACGGCCGTCCTCATCTGTCCGCCGTGGGGGTGGGATGAGGTGACGACGTATCGCAGTCGGCGAGCATGGGCGGAGCACCTGGCCGACACCGGCCACCCCTCGCTGCGGATCGACTTGCCCGGCGCCGGCGACAGCGCCGGTTCGCCGAGCGATCCGGCTCGGCTGGGGGCATGGACGGAGGCGATCGTTGCCGCCACGACTTGGTTACGCGACACAACGGGCGCGCGGGTAGCCGTGATCGGGCTCGGCCTCGGGGGCCTCATCGCCAGCCTTGCGCTCGCC
This sequence comes from Chloroflexota bacterium, assembly GCA_013694835.1. Taxonomy (GTDB): domain Bacteria; phylum Chloroflexota; class Limnocylindria; order Limnocylindrales; family CSP1-4; genus JACDBP01. Next base: position 16,920 of record JACDBP010000319.1, on the reverse strand, counting down.
GATGGCGCGCCGATCGATGATCTCGTGCTGTGGGCGTCACCGGCCCGCGGACGGTCCTTTCTGCGCGAGCAGCGGGCGTTCGCGAAGTTCCAGAGTTCGGGATACGGCGCGACTGGCACTGCGGACACGACTCTCCCCGACGGATGGCTCGAGGTCGGCGGCTTCGTTCTCTCCGCGGAGACGATCTCGGCGATCGAGCGGATCGAGGTCGGCGAGGCAGGATTCGGAGGGCTGCAACGGGCCATGCTCATGGCGCGTGATGGCATCCCGACCGACGGACGCCTCCATACGGCGCTCGAGCGTGGCGGGGTCGCGGTGACCGTCGGGTCTGGTACGGGCTGGGGGGCGATGTGCTTCAACGTGGAGCACTATCAGCCACCGCTCGAGGTGTTCGGCCGGGTCAACGCATGGCTCGAGGCCGCGCCCGCCGCCCTCTCGCCATCGGCTCCACCACGCAAGCCTGCTGGTCCGCCCACAGGTGACCATGGCGACTTCCTGGTTGATGGATCGCGCATCCGCGAGACACCCATCGGCCACGACGGGACCCTCGAAGGATCCGTTGGGCTCCTGGCCGAGCCGTGGTCCGAGCCACGGGCCGACCTGTGCGCGATCTTCCTGAACGCCGGTGCCATACGACGCATCGGGCCGAACCGGATGTGGGTCGAAGCGGGGCGACGATGGGCGGCCCGACGCGTGCCCACACTTCGGGTCGACTTCGTGGGCATCGGGGACGCTGACGGTGACGCTGGCGTTTACGTCGACGTCGGCCGGTTCTACACACCAGACCTGGGCGAGCAGGTGACAGCGATCATCGATGCGCTCGAGTCACGCGGGGTCGGGCAACGCTTCGTCCTGATCGGCTTGTGTTCGGGCGCGTACTGGGCGTTCAACACGGCAGCCGCGGACGACCGCGTGGTCGCGGCCGTGCTCCTCAACCCTAGAGCGCTGGTGTGGGATCCCGCGCTCGAAGCGCACCGTGATGCACGCCTGGCGAGGCGTGCGATGCAACCGTACTCGTGGCGGCGGATCCTGCGCGGGGAGGTCAAGGCTGCACGCCTGCTGAGGATCGGACGAGCGATGGCGCTCCAGCCCTGGCGGGGGCTGCTTCGGATCCCCGGTCGCCTGCGTCATCGGCGCCGGGCAGACCCACAGACCGTCAAGCTCGAGCGCACCCTCGACCAGCTCCGCGACTCGCGGACGAGGGTCGTCGTCGCCTTCTCCGGCGACGAGGCCGTTCGGCATGAGCTCGAGCGCGATGGGATCATCGCCCGGATCGACCGCTGGCCGAACGTGGTGATGGAGGACCTGCCCGCACGCGATCACACCGTCCGGCCGATCGCGGCCCAGAACGCCGTCCACGACCTCATCGACCGGGAACTGTCCGCCCTTATCGAATGACCACGAACCAGCCCCCCGCTCGAGAGAGGTTCAGGTCGGCCGCATCGATCGACGGACGTGCACGCGCCCCTTCTCCCAGTCGAAGGACTTGAAGACTTGCAGGTCGGCGATGTGCTGGGCAGCCGAGTAGAACATCTCGTACTGCAATTGCCGCCCCGCGAACTCCGTTCCGACCAGGTCCCACATGAGCTTGAGCAACTGCACCCGGTCGCGCGACGAGAGCGTGGCCGAGCGGTAATAGCGCTCGACGTCTTCAGCGGTCTCTGCGGCCTCGTAGCTGTCTGCTGATGGCATCGCGATGAACCCCCCGCCACCGAGCTCGCGCAGAGCGCGCATGAGGTCGACGACCCATCGCCGTTGAAGGCTGACACCTGCGCTGACGAAGGAAGGTGCCGGAAGGACAAGACCGTTCCGTGTCTGGGGACGGGCCTGGGCCGCGAGCACGATCGCCTCGAGCGCTGAGCAGAAGGCGGCGATATCGCCGCCCAACTGGGCCTGGACCGGAGGGATCGCCGAGAGGCCATGCGCATCAGCGAGCTCGATGGCCAGGCCCGAAACGAACTCGAGCTTGACGAGGAATCGGATGAGGGCCTGGTAGTTGGCGAGGACATGGGCGCCCGTCTCATGGAACTGCCGATTGACGAGCCCGATGTCGCGGTGGACGAAAACGTGTTCCCACGGCACGAAGACATCGCGCAACACGACGAGGTTGTCCGATTCATCGAAGCGTGCCGAGAGGGGGTAGTCGAACGTGCTCGTCGCGATGGTGGCGTACGGACGCCGCGGGTACAGACGGAGGCCCTCGGCGCTCAGCGGCATGACGACCGAGATCGCGTAGTCCTCGTCGCCCGGCTGCAGCGGCGCGATATAGCTCAGGAACAGGTAGTCGGAGATCGCGGCCGAGGTGGCGATCATCTGCGCGCCGCGGATGACGATGCCATCGTCTCGCTCTTCGGCGACGCCCGGATACAGGAACGGTTCGGGCTGAAGGTGGGCCGGCTTCGATCGATCCACCTGTGGCGGCGTGACTGCGTAGGACACGAACCAGTCGTTGTCCCGCGCCTGCCGATAGAACGACACGACATTGTCGCCGTAGCGAGTGCCCGCACGGTCGAAGACGTCCCGCCGTGCAGCGAAGGCGGTGATGATGGAGGCGACGTGGTCTGGCGTGCGCCCCATCAGGCCGAAGCAACCCTCCGCCCAATGACGGTGGACCATCCGTCGCCGCTCAAGATCCTCGGCGGATCTGGGCGGAAGCCACATCGCGCTGTGGGAGCGGCCCTCGTCCTCGTACGCGATCTCGGCGTCGCCGATCGCGTCGTCGTAGAGCGACGCTACGACCCGGGTCGGGCCTGCGAACCCTGGATGGGTGGTGACATCGTCGATGGGCTCACCGTCCAGGAGGATCGTCCGGCCATCGCGCCGGATGCCTGCGATGTAGTCAGCGCCTCGCCGCATGCTGAAGCCTCAATAACGATCGAGCAGGGTGCACAATGCGGGCGCGACCACCGACCGAGGCCTGGATCGCGCGAATCCCACGGATGACATGCCCGAAGCCTCAGACGACCCAAACGAGATGGATCCCGCGAGCGAGGTCCAGCTCTTCCGTCAAGCGTTCAGGCGGCACGCGACGACGGTCGTGATCGTGACGTATTTCGACGGTGGTGGTCGAGCATGCGGCATGACCGCGACGTCGATGTGCTCGTTGTCGGCCTCGCCCCCATCGCTCCTGGTGGCCATCAACCGTACGTCGCGCGCCCACGCGGAGATCACCGCTCGGGGAAGGTACGGCGTCAACCTCCTGTCGGTGGGGCAACGAAACGTAGCGCTCTACTGCAGCCGGCCCGGATCGGACAAACGCCTGCGCGAGGATTGGATGGCCACGGGACTGCCCAGCGACGCCACGCCCAGGCTGTCCGAGGCCCTCGCGCACCTCGAGTGCGAAGTGCAGACGTCGTACGAGGTGTACTCGCATTCCCTGTTCCTCGGCCTCATCCACGGAGTCTGGCTCAACCCGCGCGATTCGCCGCCGCTTCTCTATCACGGCGGGTCCTACAGCCAGCTCGAGTCGGCGGCGGAGCGCTCGGAGCGCTTCCATTGGGAGCTGCGCGAAGACTGACCAGTAGAAGGAACCAGATCGTGTGCTCCTCGCGCCAAGCGACGGTATCTTGACATCGATCGACCTTGCGATCCGGCCCGATCGGTGTGAGCCCGGCAGGGTCCGGAGGGAACTCGCCACGCCCCCGCGCCCTGGACGGCCGAGCCATTCGTCCCCGGCCCGTGGCGAACGACGGGGGTCGTGGATCAGAGCGCTGTGACTGCCGACGGCCCTGAAGCGATCGAGCGGCACCGTCTGCGCGCGACGTTTGACGAAGCGGCGGAGCTTTACGACCGGGTCCGCCCCCGCTATCCGGGGAGCGCCATCGCGGAGCTGGTGCGTCTGGCCCACATCGGCCCTGGCTCTCGGGTGCTGGAGATCGGCGTGGGTACGGCGCAGCTCACCGTTTCCCTGGCCGAACTCGACTGTCGGATCGTCGGCCTCGAGATCGGTCCGAACCTGGCGAAGGTGGCCCGTCGGAACCTTCGCGGCTTCCCGAAAGCGACGATCGAGGTCGATGACTTCGAGGAGTGGTCCATCTCCGAGCAACCGTTCGATGCCGTGGTCTCGGCCACCGCCTTCCATTGGCTCGACCCGCGGACCAGGGTCGGGAAGGCGGCTGACGCTCTTCGGCCGGGCGGATCGCTGGCCATCCTGGGCACCCACCACGTGGCCGGTGGGAGCGCCGACTTCTTCGACGACGTCCAGGCGTGCTACGAGAGCTGGGACCCCACGTGGACCCCCGAGCTGCACCCGCCCGCAGCCGCCGCCGCTATCGCGACCGAGATCGAGGAGATCGAACGGAGTGCTCGATTCGGCCCTGTTTCGGTGCGCCGTTTCGAGTGGGATCTTAGTTACACGGCTGCTGAGTACGTCGAACTGCTGCTCAGCTACTCGGGCCACAGGGCACTGGCCGCCGAGGCTCAGCGGGGCCTCTTCGCGTGCATCACCGATCTCATCGCCACCAGGTATGGCGGTAGCATCGTCAAGCGATACCTCACGCTGTTACGCGTCGCGCCATCACTCGACTGACGCGTGGCACGGCTTTGACCCTCCGACGGCAGCAGCGCATCGAACGAGCCCTGACCCGGATCGTGCGCTTCCAGCAGCTGATGGCTGAAACGCAGGTCGACGCGGTGATGAGCTGAGCTGAAAGGCCGCAAGCAGCCGGCCCCTGCTATCTCGGGCACCGCGGTAGGCCGGGCCAGCGACTGAACGCTCGTACCAGTCACCAAGCGCAGATTCCGCACGATCCAACGGCGCGGCCTGGTCCGCCCGGCTGATGGCACCACTCCAGCGGCTCGGCCTGAACGTCCGACTGCCACCGCGCTCGTTGCGGTTCGACTCCGGAACGGGTACCATCCCCGTTCGTGCTGCGGCCCGACCACTGTGGTCAGCGCGCGCACGACTCCAGTCAGATCCATCACCCGTGCGCTTTCGCGCGTCTGCACCGCCAGGGGACCATGTACGCAGTCATCGAAACGGCCGGCAAGCAGTACCGCGTCGAGCTGGGCACCCAGCTCGAGGTCGATCGCATGGACGCGGATCCGGGTCAGACCGTGCAGCTGGACCGCGTCCTGCTCATCGCGGACGGCGAGGAGCTCGAGATCGGCCGGCCGCTCGTCGCCGGTGCTGTCGTTGCCGCGGACGTCGTACGCCTGGACCGCGGCGAGAAGATCGTCGTCTTCAAGTACGGGCCCAAGACGCGGCGCCGCGTCAAGCAGGGCCACCGTCAGGACCTGACCATCCTGCGGATCGCCGACATCTCCTGGGGGGGCCGCAGCGCGGCAGCCGACGCCCAGGCAACGAAAGACGCGGAGCGACGCGCCGCTGCAGAGGCTGACCGCGAAGCCGCCAAGCGCGCCGCCGCGGACAAGGACCTCGCTGCGAAGCTGGCTGCGGAGGCCGACTCCGAGTCCGGTACCGACGCCGGCGCCGCGACGGCTGCGACCGGGACAGGAGCCGTTGACACCGCAAGATCCGGGACGAGGTCCAAAGGCCGGGCCAAGTCGACCGCATCGACGAGCAAGTCGACCGCATCGACGAGCAAGACGAGCAAGTCGAGCCCGTCGACCAAGGCGACCCCGCGCGCGCCGGCGTCCCGCACCCAGGCACCACCGGCGCCCGAGGAGGGCGCCAAGAAGCGCCGGACCACGAAGAAGGACGAGTAGCCGAGATGGCACACAAGAAGGCGGGCTCAAGCTCGAAGAACGGCCGCGACAGCGTCGGCCAGCGACTCGGCGTGAAGGTGGGCGACGGCCAGCTGGTGAGCGCCGGCTCGATCATCGTCCGTCAGCGCGGCATGACCTTCATCGCTGGGCAGGGAACGGGCCTCGGCCGCGACTACACGGTCTTCGCGACCGTGACCGGCCGTGTCCATTTCGAGCACCAGACCAAAGACAAGAAGCGCATCCGCGTCGCCGCGGAGACGATCGAGGCCGCCACGGCCGCAAGCGCCTGAGTTTACGCGGACCGAAGGGATCCCCATGAAGCAACAGATCCATCCCCGATATCACCAGGCCAAGGTGCACTGCGGCTCGTGTGGCACCGACTTCGAGGTCGGCTCCACGACTCAGGAGCTCCGCGTCGACGTGTGCTCTAACTGCCACCCGTTCTATACCGGCAAGCAGACCATCGTGGACACCGCGGGCCAGGTGGAACGGTTCCAGAAGCGCCTCGAGCGCGCCGTTCGCGCCTGACCGTCGGCACCACCGGCCGCGGAAGCCGGGTCCGCCGTCTCGATCATCCGACTTCAGACCGTCGCGATGCGACCGAGGCGAAGGCGCCACCTAGCAGCGGGGCGAGAGCACTGATAGTGCGTGAGCGAGGAGCTCAGGGAGCACCGCACGCATCAGGCGTCACCCGTGACGAAGGCTAGACTCCCAAGATGGCGCGTTTCAACTACGGGGGGCAGGCGCTCCTGGAGGGCGTCCTCATGCGGGGCCGGGATGCCATCGGTGTCGCCATCCGGCACCCCGATGGCAGCATCGTCTCGACGCGCGAGCCGCTGGACTCCGTGCTGCACCGAAATCGCTTCGCGCGGGCGCCGTTCTTCCGCGGCCTGATCGTGCTCTACGAGACGCTGGTCATCGGCACGCGCTGGCTCATGCGCAGTGGCGCTGTCCAGGCGGCGGGGGAGGGCGTGGAGCTCGGCCGTGGCGCCATCGCCCTGACGATGACGCTCACCATCGGCTTCGCGGTCGGCCTGTTCGTGCTGCTGCCGCTCTTCCTTGCCCAGTTCACGGCACAGGTCACGGTCGCCGGGGATCCGCTCATCCAGCACCTCTACGAGGGGCTCATCCGGGTCGCCATCTTCGTCGGTTACCTGCTCGTTGTCAGCCAGTTCGGCGATATCAAACGGGTCTTCCGGTACCACGGGGCGGAGCACATGACGATCCATGCCTGGGAACGCGACCAGGCGCTCACGATCGAGAACATCCGACGGCATCCGACCGCCCATCCGCGGTGCGGCACAGAGTTCCTCGTCGTCTTCGTGATCGTCAGCATCATCGTCTTCTCGCTGCTGGCCGGGCAGGACCTGGTCGTCAGCATCCTCGGGCGGGTGCTGCTGATTCCCGTCATCGCCTCCGTGAGCTACGAGATCCTCAGGTTCGGTGCCAAGTACCACCGCTTCCGGCTCATCCGCTGGATCTACATGCCGGGCATCTGGCTCCAGATGATCACCACCAAGCAGCCCGACGACTCGATGATCGAGGTCGCCGTGGCGTCGATGCAGGAGGCACTCGCGGCCAACCAGGAGACAGCGCCCGAGGGCAGCCTGGACCCCGAGCGGCGCCCGCTCGAGATGGTGCTTGCCCCGGGAGTCAGGGCCGCCGGCGAGCCAGGATCACCGGCGCCCACGTCCTCGGCAAGCACCGATCCCGGCGAGCCCTGACGGCGTGGCGCTCGAAGATCGCCTCGAGGAGATCGAGCGGCAGCTGACGGAGATCGACGACCGACTGGCCCAACCTGATATCGCGGTCGATCTCGACGAACTGCGTCGGCTCGGCCAGGAGCGCGCCCGGCTGGAGCCGGTCGTGGCCGGCTGGCAGCGTCTGCGGGCCACGCGCAGGGAGCTGGGTGAAGCTCGTGAGCTGCGAGATGCCGAGCCCGACGGCGAGATGCGGGACATGGCACGCGCGGAGGTGGAGCGGCTCGAAGCGGACGAGACCCGGTTCGTGGAGGAGCTTCGGGTCCTTCTCCTGCCGGCGGATCCACATGACGAGCGGGACGTCATCATCGAGATCCGCGCGGGCACCGGTGGCGAGGAGGCGGCGCTGTTCGCGGCTTCCCTCTATCGGATGTACGTCCGGTACGCGGAGCGTCAGCGCTGGTCGGCCGAGCTCATCACCTCGAGTGAGAGCGGCGGCATCGGCGGGCTGCGCGAGGCCATCTTCGAGATCCACGGCAGGGGTGCCTACAGTCGCCTGAAGTTCGAGGGTGGCGTCCACCGGGTCCAGCGAGTGCCCGAAACGGAATCGAGCGGTCGCATCCACACGTCCACGGCCACCGTTGCCGTGCTCCCGGAAGCCGACGAGGTCGACGTCACGATCGAGGACAGGGAGCTGCGGATCGATGTCTACCGGTCCACCGGTCCCGGCGGACAGAGTGTCAACACGACCGACTCGGCGGTGCGCATCACGCACCTGCCGACGGGCCTGGTCGTGGCCATCCAGGACGAGAAGAGCCAGCACAAGAACAAGGCCAAGGCGATGGCCGTGCTCCGCTCCAGGCTGTTGGAGATGGAACGACGCCGAGCGCACGAGGCGGAGGCGGCCGCGCGCAGGCTGATGGTCGGCTCGGGGGAGCGCTCCGAGAAGATCAGGACCTACAACTTCCCCCAGGATCGGGTCACCGACCACCGCATCGGGTTGGACCTGCACAACCTGCCGGGGTTGCTGGACGGGGATCTCGATCGTCTGCTGCAGGCGCTCATCACGACGGATCAGGCGGACCGACTCGCGGGCTTCGACGATCCCGACCCAGCGCCGGAGGACAGCCGATGACCGAGTCGGACGGGATACCGCGAAGCAACCGCGCCCAGGCGCTCGCACCCCTCGAGCGGGACCCGATCTCGGGGATGCCCCTGCCCAAGCCGCTGTCGGGCGATGCCGCGGTCGTCCGGGCGACCGACCTGACGGGCGTCCTCGTCCTCAAGCACGAATCTCTCTTCCAGCTGACCGACGCGTGGGGCGACGTGCATCCCGATACGCGGGGTCTCGGGCTCTACGACGGCGACACACGGATCCTGTCGCGCCACGAGCTGCGGCTGAACCACGCAAGGCCCGTCGTGCTGCGGACCGGGGGCGGGGCGAGCTACACCGGAACGATCCAGCTCACGAACCCCGATGTGGTGCGCGATATCCGTGCCGACGGCCAGCCCGGTCCTCCGGAGGTACTTGGCCGCCAGTCCCTGGGTCTCGTCCGGGAGCGGCTGCTTTCCGGCGGGTTCCGCGAGCGGATCCACGTGGACAACTACACGACGCATCCGCAACAGTGCTCGCTGCAACTCGCCATGGACGCCGACTACGCCGACATCTTCGAGGTACGGGGCCTGGTCCGCGACGAACGCGGCGACCGCCTGCCGAACGCGATCGGCGGCGACGGCGCGCGCGTGGTGCTCTCCTACCGCGGCCTGGACGATCAGGTCCGATCCACGCACATCGCTTTCTCCGAGTCGATGATCATCGAGGCGTCCGACAGCGAGTACGGCGCGATCCAAGCGGCACTCGACTGGATCGTGGCGCCCGGCGCGCGTCGAACGCTCCAGGTCACGGTGTGGTCGGAGAGCGGCGCCGCTACAGAGGGGGCGGCGGTCGCGAAGCTCCTTGAGGGGCCGGTGCCGATGGTCCGGGAAGATGAACCGATGGCCGTCCACCGCGCCTGGAAGTCGAGCACCGCGATCCTGGAGACCTTCGACCCGTTCGCGGACCAGGCACTCCAGCGCGCACTGGCCGACCTGCGGCTCCTGCGCAACCCAGGACCCGGCGAGGGCGAGCGGTACATCGCGGCCGGGGTGCCCTGGTTCTCCACGCTCTTCGGGCGTGATGCACTGATCACGGCCCTCCAACTGCTCTGCGTCCGGCCGCAGGTCGCCGCCGAGACCCTGGCTCTGCTTGCCCGCCTGCAGGCGACGGACACCGACGATTGGCGCGATGCCCAACCTGGCAAGATCCTCCACGAGCTCCGAACGGGCGAGCTCGCGCTGGCCGGCGACATCCCGCACACGCCGTACTACGGCTCGGTGGACGCCACGCCATTGTGGCTCATGCTCCTCGACGAGTACGCCCGCTGGACGGGGGACGATGCGCTCGTCGACCGCCTCTGGCCGAACGCACTCGCCGCGCTCGCCTGGATCGACGGCGACGGCGACGAGGACGGCGACGGCTTCGTGGAGTATCGACGGCGATCACCGCGAGGTCTGGTCAACCAGGGCTGGAAGGACTCGCCCGAGTCGAGCCGGCGCCGGGACGGCACGACGGTCCCGGCGCCCCTTGCGCTGGTGGAGGTCCAGGCCTACGTCTATGCGGCGCGGCTGGGCATGGCGCGTCTCGCCCGACGGCGCGGCGACGAGGTGCTGGCGATGGACCAGGAGCAGGCGGCTGCCCGGCTGCGCGAGCGGTTCGAGGCTGAGTTCTGGATGGAGGATGTCGGCACCTACGCGTTGGCGCTGGATGGGCAGAAACACCAGGTGGACGCCATCGGCTCGAATGCGGGGCACGTCCTCTGGTGTGGCATCGCGTCGCCAGAGCGTGCCAGGCGCGTGGTGGCTTCGCTGATGGGGCCGGGCATGTGGAGCGGCTGGGGCATCCGCACGCTCTCGAGCGAGATGGGCGGCTACAACCCGATCGGCTACCACATCGGCACGATCTGGCCACATGACAACGGGATCGCGGCGAGCGGCCTGGCGCGGTACGGCTTTCGAGAGGAAGCCGCCCATGTCGCGGCCACGATGCTCCAGGCCACCCGGTACTTCCGCGACGCCCGCTTGCCGGAGCTGTTCTGCGGATTCGACCGGGCGACCTCGCCATTCCCGGTGCCGTATCCTGTCGCCTGCTCGCCCCAGGCGTGGTCGGCCGGCTGCATGTTCCAGTTGATGGGATCGATGCTGGGGCTCCAGCCCGATGCCGATGCCGGCCAGCTGACCCTCCTCGCGCCGTCACTGCCGGACTGGCTTCCCCAGCTGGAGCTGCGCAACCTGCGGGTAGGCCAGGCCGTGCTCGACCTGCGGTTCCGGCGCACCGACCACTCGACCGGGGTTGACGTGCTGCGCCGGACCGGCGATGTCCGTGTCGTCGTCCAGATCTAGCCTGGCGGGCGCCGCGGGAGGGCCGGCTGGGACTTCGCACCGGACCACGCGGGTCATCGTCGGCGATGCCCTCGCTCGTACCGCCGACAGACTGCGAGGATCCGGCTCGGACACTCCTCGCCTGGATGCAGAGCTGTTGGTCGGCTTCGTGCTCGGCGTGGACCGTACGGCGGTACTGGCTCACCCGGAGGTCCGCATCGACGCGGGCCGCGCGGCAGCGCTCGCGGCGGTCGTGGATCGGCGGGTCGCAGGCGAGCCGATCGCCTACATCCGCGGCTTCAAGGAGTTCCGTGGTCTGAGGCTCGCCGTGGACCCGCGGGTGCTGATCCCGCGCCCGGAGACGGAGCTGCTCGTGGACGTGGCGATCGATCGGACGGTCGCCTGCCTCGGCTCCGTCGCACCCTCTCCGAGGTCACGAGCCTCACAGCCGGTCCGCGTCTGGGACGTCGGCACCGGCAGCGGGGCCGTGGCCGTGGCGATCGCTGACGCACTCCGCCGGCGCCGTGCTGCCGGCGTCCGCATCCTGGCGACCGACAGCTCGCCGGGAGCGCTGGCCGTGGCAACTGCCAACGTCGTGGCGCACAGGGTCGCCCACATCGTCCAGCTGCGCCTCGCCGATCTCGCCGACGAGCGCGGCGGTCTCGAGAACGAACCGCTGGTGGACATGGTCGTCGGCAACCTGCCGTACGTGCCCACCGACGAGGTGGCCCGGCTGGCGGTCGCTGCCAGCTTCGAGCCGCGACTGGCCCTGGACGGCGGCGCGGACGGTCTCGATCTGGTGGTGCGGCTGCTGTCGCTGTTGCCGTCGGTGCTGGCGACTGGCGGCACAGCCGTGCTCGAGATCGGCGCTGGGCAGGCCGAAGCCGCGACCAACGCAGCGGCCGCGCTCCTGCCCGGCTGCTTCGCCACGGTCCATCCGGACCTGGCAGGCATCCCGCGCGTGCTCGAGGTCAGACCGATGGCACGTGACTGAGCCGATCCCGGGTGCCCCGGGCAACGCGGCCAGAGACGGCGACGCCCGATGGGCCGACGCGTCCCTCGCAGCGCGGATCCTGCCTGCCGGCGAACCGCGCAGCATCGAGGCCGCTATCGACGCCCTGGAGCTCGGGGAGCTGGTGGGCATCCCGACCGATACCGTCTACGGCATCGCGGCGCTGGCGACACAGGAGGGCGTACGGCGCCTGATCGCCGCCAAGCAACGCGACGCCGCGAAGGGCATCCCCCTGCTCATCGACAGCCTGGACCAGCTCACGGGGGTTGCCAGCGTGCCGCCGGCGGCGCGGAGGCTGGCGGAACGGTACTGGCCCGGGCCGCTGACGCTCGTGCTGCCACTCCGAGATCCGCGCTCTGCGTCCGCGCTGCTCACGGGCGGTCGGGCGACGATCGCCGTGAGGGTCCCGGACCACGCTGTGGCCCGTGCCCTCGCAAGGGCGCTCGGGCCGATCGCCGTCAGCTCGGCGAACCTCTCGGGGGAGCAGGCAGCGCGCACCGCGCGCGAGGCGCTCGATGCGCTCGGCGACCGGGTGGCGTTGGTGGTTGACGGCGGGTCATCGCCGGGCGGCGTTGCGTCGACGGTGGTCGAGGTGCTCGACAGCGGTCCGCCGACGGTCCTGCGGGAGGGCGCCATCCCCGCCTCGGAGATCGAGGCTGCGGCGGGGCCCGGGTACACTGCGGTCCCGTAGCCGAAGCAGAGGGAACCCTCGAGATGACCGTCGCAGCAGCCCCGGGACTGGGGTGGGAGCCCCTTTCTGAGGTCGACCCGGAGCTCTGGTCGGCGATGATCCAGGAGCGTGACCGGCAGCGCTGGAAGATCGAGCTGATCGCGAGCGAGAACTATGCCTTTGGTGCGGTCATGGAGGCCCAGGGCTCCTGGCTGACGAACAAGTATGCCGAGGGACAGCCGGGAAAGCGCTACTACGGCGGCTGCGAGTACGTGGACATCGCCGAGGAGCTCGCCGAGGCGCGCGCGCTGGCGCTCTTTCCCGGTGCCGAGCACGTCAACGTCCAGCCGCACTCCGGTGCCCAGGCAAACATGGCGGCGTACCTTGCGGTGCTGGACCATGGTGACCGGATCCTGGGCATGAATCTTGCCCACGGTGGCCACCTGACGCATGGCTCACCCGTCAACTTCAGTGGCAAGTGGTACGAGGTCCACTCTTACGGGGTCAGCCAGGAAGATGCCCGCATCGACTACGAGGCGCTCGAGCGCCAGGCGGCCAGCGTCCATCCTCGCCTCATCGTGGCCGGTGCGAGTGCCTACCCGCGCTTGATCGATTTCGAGCGCATGGCGGCCATCGCCCACGGCGTCGGAGCGATGCTATTCGTGGACATGGCGCATATCGCCGGGCTCGTTGCGGCAGGCCTCCACCCAAGCCCCTTCCCGCACGCCGACCTCGTTACCACCACCACCCACAAGACGCTCCGAGGCCCTCGCGGTGGACTGACCTTCTGTCGCGCCGATCTTGCGAAGGCCGTCGACAAGACCGTCTTCCCGGGCATCCAGGGTGGGCCGTTGATGCACGTCATCGCCGCCAAGGCGGTCGCCCTTCGGCTGGCTGCAACCGACTCGTTCCGCGAGGACATGCGCCGGACGATCGAGAACGCCCAGGTCCTGGCGTCGGGACTGACCGAGCAGGGCGCCCAGGTCGTCTCAGGCGGCACCGACAATCACCTGATGCTGGTGGACGTGACGCCCCTCGGTGTGACCGGCCGTGACGCGGAGGTGCTGCTGGACCAGGCAGGCATCACCGTCAACAAGAACGCCATCCCGTTCGACACGAACCCGCCGAATGTCGCCTCGGGCATCCGGGTCGGCACGCCGGCCACGACGACGCGGGGCTTCGGCACGGACGAGATGCGACAGATCGCGTCGCTCATCGTGGAGGCCCTGCGTGCCGGCGACGACACGGAGGCGCGTGCGCCCATCGCCGAGCGGGTGCGTGCGATGTGCGCCCGGTTCCCGGTGCCGGGTCTGCCGGACGCGTGACGCCGGCCGCCGCGCAGGCGCTGCCGTTCATCCTGGCGAGCGTCGCCGTCACGGCGCTCGTCAGCTTCATCCTCACCCCGCTGGCCGCCCGGATCGCCACTCGGGCGGGTGCCATCGACCTGCCCAACTCCGCGCGCCGGGTCCATGCCCGACCCATCCCGCGCGCGGGGGGGCTGGCGGTCGTCGCTTCGTTCCTCGGCGTCGGGATCGTGGCGCTCCTCGTCGAGGGGGAGTCGGACGTCGTCTCGCCGCTCGCCAACCTGGGCGGGATGGAGCTGGCAGCACTCTTCGGTGGCGCCGCGATCGGTGCACTCTTCGGCTTCGTCGACGACCGGTTCCAGCTGAGGGCCCGCTGGCAGTTCGGCGCACAGCTGGCGCTGGCGAGCGTTGCCCTCGTCGCGGGCATCACCATCGACCTGATCAGCAACCCGTTCGGCCAGGGCCCCGTTGCCTTCAGCGAGCCATTCGCCTACGCGTTCTCGGCGGTCTGGATCGTGGGCATGATCAACAGCCTCAACTTCATCGACGGGCTCGACGGCCTCTCCACCGGTATCGCCCTTATCGCCGCGGCGACCCTCGGCATGCTGTCGCTCCTCGACTCGCCCTCGCAAACCATGGTGGCGCTGCTTTGCGCGCTCCTGGCGGGATCGCTGCTCGGGTTCCTGCCCTGGAACTTCCACCCGGCTCGCATCTTCATCGGTACGACGGGGGTGTTCGCGGTCGGCTTCGCGCTGGCGGTGCTGTCCATCCTCGGCACCGCCAAGGTCGCCGTGGCCCTGCTCGTCCTGGGCGTGCCGATCATCGACACGTTCTGGATCATCGTGCGGCGGCTCGTCCAGGGACAGTCGCCCTTCGCCCCCGACCGGGGGCACTTCCACCACCGGCTGCTGGACCTGGGGGTCACGCATCGTGGGGCGGTCCTGGTCATCTACGGCATCTCCACGCTGTTAGCGGTGCTCAGCGTGGGCCTCTCCGGCAACCAGCAGCTGTACACGTTCCTGGGGATCGTGGTCATCGGGGGGCTGCTCCTCTACCTCATGACCCGGCGCGCGAGGAAGAGCTTCGAGGCCGAGAGCTACCCCGACGACGAGCCTCGACCACGGGCACGTGATGCGGGCCGTGCCGCCATCCGCGATCAGGCTCGTCCGATGGCGCACGAGCCTGGCGCCGCGCCGCTCGCCTCGAGCGCCGAGCGGCAGGATCAAGGCGGATGAGTGGCACCCCCGGCAGCACGGATCACGAGGGGACCCTCTGCTATACTCCCGGCGCGTTGGCAGGTCGCTCATGAACGGTCTCGGACGGGCGGGGATGTACTTCGCCCTCTTCACCGAGGTCGGCATCGTGCTCGCCCTGGCCATCGTGGCCGGGATCGCCGTCGGCGCGTGGGTCGACGAGCGGCTCCAGACCCTGCCCATCTTCCTGCTGGTGGGTCTGCTCACCGGGATGGCCCTGGGGGCCTTCGCGGTCCACCGCATCGTGACCCGCTTCCTGGCGAGGTTCTGAGGAGAAACAGTCGCGGGCCCACCGCGCCCCCACGTGGAGTGAGCGTGTCGAGCACGACCCCGACAAACGGTCGCGTGCGGGCCGAGGAGGACCTCGAGGCTGCGACCATCGCTGGCCTCGATGCACCGCCGGCCCCGGCCCCCAAGGCCAGCCGCCGCTCCCTCTATCTGGCCATCCTGGCGGTCCTGGTCATCGACGTCCTGGCGATCATCTTCATGGCGCCGGCGAACTTCCCCGATCCCAAGACCGGCATCAACGCCAACCTCGAGTTCATCCCGCCGCACGTGCTGGTGGATCTCGCTCCGTCCGGCGAGCACGCCGTCACCAGCGGGTTGACCGTCACCGCCCACCCGAGTATCACCTCCACCATCTTCACGATGTGGATCGTGATGGTCATCCTCGTGATCCTCGCGTTCGTGGCGACGCGTGGCCTCAAGATGATCCCGGGCCGCGTCCAGAACTTCGTGGAGTACGTGTACTCGGGGCTCGAGGGCTTCGCGATGGAGCTCGGCGGCCCGCCGGCGCGGCGGTATGTGTCGCTGTTCCTGACCCTCTTCCTGTTCATCATCCTTGCCAACTGGAGCGGTCTCGTCCCGTTCGTCGGCAAGGTCGAGTTCCTCCGGGCGCCGACGAGCGACGTGAACATCACCTTCGGCCTGGCGCTGGTGAGCTTCTTCACCTTCCACGTCGAAGGCGTCCGCGTCCTCGGCTTCCGGGGCTACTTCGGCAAGTTCTTCAACTTCCGGGGCTTCCGCCGGAGCCCGTTCGACGGCTTCATCGACCTGTTCGTGGGGCTCCTGGAATTCGTTCTCGAGTTCTTCAAGCCGGTCACGCTGGCGCTCCGACTCTTCGCCAACATCTACGGCGGGGAGCTGGTGCTGTCGGTCATGACGGTGCTGCTCATCTCCGTCCTCCCGCTGCCCTTCCTAGGGCTGGAGCTGTTCGTCGGCTTCATGCAGGCCCTGGTCTTCGCGATCCTGACCCTGACCTTCACCCTCATCGCCATCGAGGGTCACCACGACGAGGCGCACGATGGTCATGCCGTGGAGGACGAGCCCAGGGAGCGTGCCTACCCGCCGCTGCACGTCCCGGAGGGCGCCCACGGATAGCGCGCCGCTAGCACCCCATATCGTTTCACAAGAGATGCGCCCGGCAGCCCCGCCGGACACAGGAGGTACGCCCAGCATGGAACTCATCGGAGCCGGTCTCGCCGCGTTCGGCATCATCGGTCCTGGCATCGGGATCGGGATCCTGACCGGCATGACGACCGGGGCGATCGGCCGCAATCCCGACGCCGCCAACCAGATCCGCCAGAACTTCATCCTCGGCGCCGTCCTGGCCGAGGGACTCGGCATCTTCGCCTTCGTTCTGGGCGTGCTCATCATCTTCCTGAAGTAGGCTGCGTGGACATCATCGCCGTCATCGGGGACGCCGCGGCCGGCATCGCGCCCCTCCTCGCGGCCGAGGAAGGAGGCGAGTCGGGCGGCCTCGTCATCAACTTCTTCTGGATCCTCGTCTCGGCGCTCAACTTCCTGCTGCTCCTGTTGCTCCTCCGAGCGTTCGCGTTCGGGCCGGTCGCCAAGATCCTGGACGAGCGTCGGCAGCGGATCGAGCAGGGCCTAAAGG
>JACDBP010000317.1 GCA_013694835.1 Chloroflexota bacterium | reverse complement strand
GGGCCAAGCTACCGGCACGAGTGCCCCGACGGGCACGCCGGCGGCCGCCGAGTCGAAGGACTTCTCGTTCGTCGTCGATGCCGAGCCGGCCTCCTTTGCCGGTGCCCCGGACGACCTGCCGACGAGCTTCATCTCGGCGATGATCTACAACGCGCTCTACCGCGCCGACAACAAGCTGTTGACGCAGCCGGACCTGGCCGACGGGATGCCGGTCATCTCCGACGATGGCCTCACCTGGACCGTTAAGATCAAGCCGAACGTCAAGTTCCACGACGGCACCGTCGTGACCATCGAGGACGTCAAGTACAGCTTCGACCTCCTCAAGTCGACAGGCTGCAACCAGAATCCGGACCTCTGCTCGTCGATCAGCGACAACGTCGAGACGATCGCTGTAAGGGACACGTCGACCATCGAGTTCAAGCTCAAGCAGAAGTTCGCGCCATTCATCGTCAGCGGCCTCGCGGGCGCCTTCGTCCTCCCCAAGGCCGCCGTCGAAGCGTCCTTCCAACGCTTCCAGGCGCGGGCGGGACAGGTCGATGCAGCCGCGGTCGCGGCGCTGGCCACCAAGGTAGAAGAGGCGACGACCGCCGACACCTGCACCGGTGCCGAGGACCAGCCGGCGACCTGCGATTCCTCGACGCATGTCGCCGAGATCGAGCCGGTCCTCCAGGGCGCGGGCGTCGAGCTGAAGGACAAGGCAGCCTTCAACGACGCCGAAGGTCAGTTCGACGAGAACGCCTACGGCAACGACCTCATCGCCAAGTTGGCGACCCTCAACAACACGCTCAAGGCGCCGGACGTTGACAAGGTCGCGTCGTCCCTGAAACTGCTCGACTTCGCTCGGGCGCCCATCGGCACCGGACCCTACAAATTCGTCAAGTACACCGCCGGGCAGAGCGTCGAACTGGCTCGCTTCGACGAGTACTTCGGAGGCACGACCAACCTCGAGAAAGTCGGCCCGCCGCGTGCATTCGCGATCGTCATCAAAGGCCCCGCAGCTGCTGTCGCCGCGCTCCAGCAGGGCCAGGTGGACTGGATCCAGCAGATCGAATCCGACGCGTACAAGCAGGTCCAGAACGACCCCAAGCTCCAGTTGCTGGAGTACCAGAGCAACCTCTACTACTACATCGGCTTCAACAACCGGCCCGGCAAGCTCTACGCCGACAAGAACCTCCGCCAGGCATGGGGCAAGTGCATCGACCACACCCGGACCATCGAGGTCGCTACGGGCGGCACCGGTGCCCCCGTCTATGCCAACACCCCGCCCTTCTCCTGGGCCTATGACCCGGACGTTCCGAAGTACACCCAGGATGTCGCCGCGGCCAAGGCGCAGATCGAGAGTTCCGGCTGGACGCTGGGCGGCGACGGCATCTACCAGAAGGACGGCAAGCGCCTCAGCACCAAGCTGTACCTCCGCATCGAGCGACCGCAACGCCTCTCGTTCGCGCAGCTCGCCAAGGATCAGCTGAAGGAGTGCGGTATCGAGGTCGAGATCGTCCAGGGCGACCTCAACACGGTGCTCCATCCGCAGGTCCTCGACTACCCCAACAACTTCGACACCTACCTCGGCGGCTGGTCGACCGGACTCGACCCGGACGACTACTCGCTGTTCCACAGCAGCGAGATGCCAACGCGAGAGAACCCGCAGGCCAATAACTTCATCGGCTGGAACAACCCGGAGGCCGACAAGCTTCTGGAAGACGGCCGTCAGGAGCTGGACCAGGCGAAGCGGGCGGCGATCTACAAGAAGTTCCAGACGCTGATCCACGAGGACGCGCCGTACATCTTCCTGTGGGCCGAGCTGGCACACACGGGCCTGTCCGGCACCGTCTATTCGCAGAACGGCGAGATCGACAAGACCAGCCTCAACTACAACTGGAACATCGACACCTGGGCCAACCGGGCGAACTAGCTGCAGTCCGCGCCTCGTCCGGGCCGGACACATGGACTCGACGGATGGCGGTCGCCGCGGCGGCCGCCATCCGTCCCATCGAGAGGTAGGCCCTCATGGCCGGCTACATCCTTCGTCGTGTGATCCAGTCGCTCCCGATCATGGTCGGCATCGCGGTCATCTCGTTCCTGATCGTCTACCTCGCGCCAGGCGATCCCGTGGAGCGCTTCCGCACCGGCCGGGTGTCGCCGGAGACGCTGCGGAACATCATCGCCATCTACGGGCTCGACAGGCCGCTGCCCGAGCAGTTCTTCAAGTGGTTCACGAACTTCATCCAGTTCTGGCGAACCGATTCGTGGGCCTATTCCTTCATCGACGGTCTGCCCGTGCAGCAGAAGATCTTCGAGCGGATCCCTGCCACGCTGCTGCTGATGGGGACTTCGCTCATCGTGACCATCGCCGTCGCCATCCCGATCGGGATCCTGGCGGCCGTGAAGCAGTACTCGGTCGCCGACAAGGTGATCACGATCCTGGCCACCATCGGCTACGCCATCCCGTCGTTCTGGCTCGGACTGATGCTGCTCTACATCTTCTCGATCCAGCTGCGCATCTTCCCGCTCTTCGGCATGAATTCGCGCGGCAAGGAAGGTGACCTCCTGGACATCGGCTGGCACCTGGTGCTGCCGGTGGCGAGCCTGGCCATCCAGCAGATCGCCGGCTGGAGCCGCTACATGCGCTCGTCCATGCTGGAGGTGCTTCACCACGACTACATCCGCACCGCCAGGGCAAAGGGCCTGCCGCAGAACCGGGTGATCATCAAGCACGCGCTCCGCAATGCCCTGATCCCCATCCTGACGCTGATCGGCCTGACGGTCCCCTCGCTGCTGGCAGGCGCTGTGATCACCGAGAGCATCTTCAGCTGGCCCGGCTTGGGCTTCCTCGGGGTCACCAGCGTCGTCAACCGCGACTACCCGACGGTGCTCGCCTTCACGATGCTCGGCGGGGCGATGGTGCTGCTGGGCAACCTGCTCGCCGACACGCTCTACGCGATCGTCGACCCGCGCATCAAGTACTGAGTGGCATCGGAGACCGACCGTGGAAGAGAGCCAGCTGCGCGCAAGGGTCCGGATCGAGCGCCAGTCCGTTCGACGGACCCCCGCCGACGCGATCGACGAGATCGACCTCATCCCCGTCCAGACCTACTGGCAGCAGGTCCGACGTAGGTTCTTCGCCCATCGACTGGCGGTCATCGCCCTGTTCCTGCTCGGCACGATGGTGGCCCTGGCGGTCTTCGTGCCGCTGCTGACCGGCGACGCCTACCAGAAGACGAGCCTCGTCAACATCAACCGGCCCCCGTCCCTGGCGGCGCCGCTCGGCACCGACGACATCGGACAGAACATCTTCATCCGGCTGATGAAGGGCCTCCAGACGTCGCTGATGGTGGGGACGGCGGCGGTGCTGATCATCGTCGTCATCGGCGTCGCCATCGGCTCGGTCGCGGGCTACCTCGGTGGCTGGGTAGACAACGTCCTGATGCGCTTCGTGGACGTGATGCTGTCACTACCCGGTCTCTTCCTGATCATCATGATCACGGCCTTCTTCGGGACCGGCAATGCGGCCGTGGTCATCATCGCCATCGGCCTGACTGGCTGGACGACAGCTGCGCGGCTGATCCGCGGCGAGTTCCTGGCCCTCCGCAACGCCGACTACGTGGAAGCGGCTCGCGCCCTGGGCGCACCTGCTCGGCGGATCATCCTGCGGCACATGCTGCCGGGAGCCATGGCGCCGCTGGTGGTCGCGGCTGCACTCGGTATCGCCGACTCGGTGGTCACGGAGGCGGCGCTGTCGTTCCTCGGCTTCGGCATCCTTCCCCCGGAGGCCTCTCTCGGAAACATGCTCACCAAGGCGCTCGACTACTTCTTCCGCAACCCGATCCTGGTCTTCTACCCAGGCATCACGCTGATCCTGCTGGTGCTCGCTGCGAGCTTCCTGGGCGATGGGCTGCGTGACGCGCTCGACCCGCGGCAACGGGTGGAGGCGAAGTAGCGGTCCAGCTGGCGCGGGCGGGCCCCAGCGGCCGAGCGACCGAGGGGCCCCAGGGCCGAGCGACCGAGGGGCGTACCCCAGGGCCGAGCGACCGAGGGGCCGGCGTCGGTTGCGTCTGGTAGTCACCCCGCGCCTGGCGTGGCTTGCCTGAGCCGAAGTGTCCGTCAGGTAGGCGTCGGGTGACTGCTACGTCGTGGCATCGTGAATGGCGACGGTCCGGCCGGGCCCAACGGTCGCGCTTCGCGCTCATGTATAGGGGCTGCGGGACGGCCGAACGCGCTGGACGTTACCCGAACCTCGGCTAGCAGTTACCCCGCGACCAGGCGACGCAAACCACAGTGCTGAGAAGGTGCCAAGCGGTTCACGCAGCCACGCACGGATCCTCCAGCCACTGACCGTGGGCAGCTGCGCGAGCGACGCTGCGAGGTCGGCCGCGTGGCGCCGGTTCGACTTCAAGTCCTGCAGCACGAGCAGCCGCGAGACCGACGACGGTGCCCAGCCGAAGCGCTCTTCGACGATGCGCCGGGCGAGCCGCACCTTGACGTCGAAGCGGCGCAGGGTCTCCTCCATCGAGCCGAATTCCGTCTTGATCTCGATGATGAGCAACGTGCGCGTCGGGGCATGCCAACCGACGATGTCGATGGACCCGCGCTCGCGGTAGACAGCGAAGGTGATCTCGACGTGCGCCGCCCATCCGCAGGATCGCAGGACGCCGACGACGAACTCCGTCAACGCCGCGTGCCTGGCGTCGAGAAGGCGGTCCAGGGACGCGCCCTCCCACCAGGGCCTGAGTTCGAGCCTGGCGCCCAATGCGGCGAAGAGCTGGACCAGCGTTTCGACCCGTATCCCGATCAGGATGCCGCGCTCGACCCGCGAGACGAGCGACTGGCTGACGCCGACCATCCTGGCGAGGTCGATCTGCCGAAGCTTGAGGTGGCGCCGGATCGCCCGGAGCGTCCGCCCGATCCGCTTGCCGTCTGGAACCATGGCGTGAAGCCTGCCGCTGGCCACTTGGCAGCCGATCATCGCGCGCTCTATCGACACTTGCGTCTGGCAGTCGCCGGGCGCCTCGTACGTTCGATTCCGGCCGATTTCCGGCGCCTCTACGCGCGCTGAGATCCTGGTTTGGCCGCCTCAAGTCCCCTGCCCGAGCACGCGCAGCCGCCCAACGTGTCCTGACGGACTGCCCCACGCGGCGACGGATCCTCGCATAACCATCGGGTGAATGCCCGACCGGAGAACGTTGGGAACGGCGCGATATTAGGCGCCCGATGACTGCAGGCCCGTACCCGCCGCTGGACGCCGAGGCCGCTGCGGGCCC
>JACDBP010000272.1 GCA_013694835.1 Chloroflexota bacterium | reverse complement strand
TCGTTTACCCTTGACGCCGGGCCGCTGAGCCCAGCGCGACCCGCGCATCATTCCTGATGGGAGAGACCCTTGCCCGACCAGACGTCCGGCGTGCGCTTCGGCGCCAACCTGTGGAACCAGTACACGGACTGGCCGGCCTGGCTGGAAGCTGCCCGCCTGGTCGACCAGCTCGGATTCGACTCGCTCTGGACGTGGGACCACCTCTATCCCATCGTCGGCTCCGACGACGGACCCATCTATGAGGCATATACGACGCTCGGGGCATGGGCGATGGCGACCGAACGCGTCAAGCTCGGCCTGATGGTGGGCGCCAATACCTTCCGCAACCCTGCGCTCGTTGCCAAGATGGTGACGACGCTCGACCACATCTCGGGCGGGAGGATGTACTGCGGTATCGGGGCTGCCTGGTTCGAGACCGAGCACACGGCCTTCGGCCTCGAGTTCAACGACGCGCCGGAGCGGCTGCGCAAGCTCGGTGAGGCGTTGCCGATCATCCGCGGCATGCTCGACGGGACCGAACCGAGCGCGGCGGGCCGCTACTATCAGGCTGCGTCCGTGCGCAACGACCCGCTGCCGCTGCAGGCCCACCTGCCGATCCTCATCGGCGGGGGCGGCGAGAAGGTGACGCTCAAGCTGGTCGCGAAGTACGGCGATGCGAACAACGTCGGCGGCGACCTGGAGACGATCAAGCGGAAGGATGCCATCCTCCGGCAGCACTGCGAGGACGTCGGGCGCGACGAGAGCGAGATCGAGCGAACGACGGAGCTCGGCGTGTGCGTCATCCGCGACTCGCGCGAGGAGGCGCAGCGCGTCTTCGAACAGATCTTCGAGACCCAGGGCCGCGCGGGCTACTGGACGCGCCAGCCGGTCGGCACGCCCGAGGACATCGTCGAGTTCATCGAGCCGTACCTGGAGATCGGCTACCGGCACCTGATGCCGGCGTTCCCGGCGCCGCATGACCAGGAATCGATGACGCGGCTGATCCAGGAGGTCAAGCCCAAGCTCAAGGGCTGATCGGCGCCGTTCCGGTCGCCTGTCACGTCGGGGTCGCCTCGCGCCCAGCATCGCTGGTCGGGTCGATGCGTCCTTCTCCACAAACCGGTTGGTAAGAGCCGGTCGATACCGTTCGCCCAACGTCCGCCGCGCCCGCCCGAACGTGCCCCGGGATGGTCCGGCGGACGTTCGCCTATCTCCCGCCAGCCGGTTCCCGCCGGTCCGATGGATGAGAGGTGACCCATGGAGCGGCTGCCTGCAGGTTGGCGGAGCATCGATGCCGCCTCCGGCGACGTAGAAGAGGCGTCGGCCGACGGCGACGGCGACGGCGACGGCGTGAACGATGCTGTCATCGAACCGACCGCGTTCGGCACAGCGCACGGGTCGCTGCCCACGGGGGGCTCGGGCTCAGGCCGGCGCAGCCTCGCCGGACTCGCCGGGTTGGCGGTTGCAGCGGCACTCGCCGTCCTCGCTTCAGCGACGCCGCAGCCGGTCGTACTGATCGGCGACCAGCAAGCGGGTGTCTTCCTGGAAGGCGGCGTCCCAGCGGCTACGGGCACGCCTGGCGGACGGCCGTCGCGTCCAGCGGTCTCGGAAGCTCCCCAGATCGTGGTCGACGTCGGAGGCGCCGTGGCCCGGCCCGGCGTGTACCGCCTCCGCGCAGGCAGTCGCGCCGCCGACGCGCTGCGGGAGGCGGGCGGGTTCTCGCCCGCCGTCGACGTGACCGCCGTCGAGCGAACCCTCAACCTTGCCGCACCGCTGGCGGACGGCACGAAGGTCCATGTGCCCTCGCTCGGGGACGTTGCGTCCTCCCGGGCCGGCGGCGCGCCCTCAGGCGGCTCCACTGGCGGAGCTCTGTCAAGTCCCGGCGGTGTCGGACTCGGCGGCGGCACGGCCCTGCTTGATCTCAACCGTGCAACGGCGGATGAGCTCGACGGACTGCCCGGCATCGGACCGGTGACTGCCGCTAAGATCATCGCCGCCCGCGAGCAGGCACCGTTCGTCTCGGTCGACGAGCTCGACGATCGCGGCGTCGTCGGACCGTCGGTGCTGGCCAAGATCCGAGAGCTCGTCACCGTCGGGCCGTAGCGCGCTGTCCGAGAGGCTGCCATGGTGCCGCGGGTCGCGTGGCTCGCCGTGGGCACGGTGGCGAGCGCCCTCATCGCGCGCCATGTGCCGGGCACCGGCTGGCTCGTTCCGCTGATCGTCGCGGCGGCCATCGCCCTCGTCAGGCCCGCCAGCCGCGTCGCGGCGATCGCCTTCGGGGTCGGCGTCGCCCTTGTCCTGCTGCGGATCGGCATCGGCGTCCTGGTGGCGCCTCCGCTCACGACGCTGCCACTGACCGAGGACGCCCGCGATTGGGTCGGCCAGGTCGTCACGCTCGGTACGCCGGGCGATGGCAGGCAGCGCGCCTTCGTCGACGTCACTGCTGCCGACGCTGCGGCAGGCTCGCCGAGCGTCCGCATCTACGCCCAGCTGCCGCGTTACCCGGAGCTCGCACCGGGCGACCGGATCGTGTTCCGCGGCGCTCTCGAACCGCCGCCGGAGGGCCCGGGCTTCGCCGACTACCTGGCACGCAACGGCGCGGTCGCCACCTGCCGCATCCGGTCCTTCTCGCCGGGCGGGGTGATGCCCGGCCCGCTGCCCGATCTCGAGCGGGCGCGACGCGACACCGCCGATCTGCTCGCACGGGTGCTGCCGGCGCAGGAAGCCGGGCTCGCGGCAGGGATGCTCATCGGCCTCCGCGACCGGGTCGACCGGCAGGTCGCGGCCGACTTCACGGCGTCGGGATTGAGCCACGTGGTCGCCATCAGCGGCTGG
>JACDBP010000259.1 GCA_013694835.1 Chloroflexota bacterium | reverse complement strand
CCGCTTCCACGATGGGCCTGGGTGCGCGCCCCACGAACGCCGGGTTCGCGAGCTTCGCTTCCGATGTCGCGAGCAGGTGGCTGGCCTCTTCGAGCTCCCGCTCCAGGCGCTCGCGTTGGCGCTGGAGGTCGGCATCACCTCGTGCCAGGCGCGCTTCTGCTCCGTCGGTGAGGACGATCAAGGCGTCGGAGGTCGCGGGGAGCTCGCCGGTGTTCGAGGCTACATGGGAGCGGACCCTGGCCAGCCGGTCGAAGGCCTGCTGAAGGTCATGGAACGTCCGTGCGGCATCCGGGTCCACCAGCATGATGCTCGCCTCGAGGGCCAGGCCGGCTTCGATCTGGTTGTGCGCGCGCGCATTGCGGATCGCCCGGATGAGCTCGAGCACTTGCTCCACGCCGCGCGCCTGGGCCGGGTCCGTCGTGGGCGCCACAGCTCCAGCGGGTGCTGCGACTCCAGCGGGTGTGCCACGCGGGTCGGGCCAGGGGGAGATGATCAGCAGCTTGGCGTCGCCCGGCGCGTGCGGAAGCCGCCCCCAGATCTCCTCGGTGATGTGCGGCATCACCGGGTGCAGCATTCGGAGGTAGCGATCGAGGACCCAGGTCAGGGTCTGCCAGGTCACCACGCGACGCGCTGGGTCAGCACCGGCTCCGAGCTGCAGCTTGGCCAGCTCGAGATACCAGTCGCAGTACTCGTTCCAGATCGCGTCGTGGAGGCGCCGGGTCACCTCGCCGAACTGGAAGGCAGCGTAGGCGGCGTCGACCTCCACGGTGACCTGGGCGCAGCGCCAGAGGATCCAGTGCTCGGCCGGCCCGAGCGCGGCCTGGTCGGGAGGCGTCAGGGCACCGCCGGCAGGAACCTCCGCCGGCCGCGCGCCGAGCACGAACCGTGCAGCGTTCCAGACCTTGTTGGCGAAGTTGCGGGCGCCCTCGATGCGGCCCATGCCGAGGGTCTGGTCCGCACCAGCGGCACTGCCATGGACCAGCGCGAACCGCAGCGGGTCGGCGCCGACGTCGTCGATCACGCCGAGCGGGTCGACCACGTTGCCGCGCGTCTTGGACATCTTGGCCCCGACGGCATCGCGGACCATGCCGTGCAGGTACACGGCCTGGAACGGCTCGCGGCCCATCAGCCACTCCCCGAGCATCATCATCCGGGCGACCCAGAAGAAGATGATGTCGTAACCGGTCTCGAGGACGGTCCCCGGGTAGAACCGGCGCAGGTCCGGCGTGTCGTCGGGCCAGCCGAGCGTCGAGAACGGCCAGAGGCCGCTCGAGAACCAGGTGTCGAAGATGTCCTCGTCCTGTCGCAGCTCGACGGCCGGGCGACTGCAGGTGTCACAACGTTCCGGGCCGCCGTCGCGGACGGACACCGTGATGTGGCCGTCCGGGCAGTACCAGGCCGGGATCCGGTGGCCCCACCAGAGTTGGCGGCTGACGTTCCAGTCGCGGATGTTCTCCATCCAGTCGAAGAACACCTTCTCCATGCGCGCCGGCAGGATCCTGGTACGTCCCTCCCGCACGGCGGCCATCGCCTTCGCCGCCATCGGTTTGACGTCGATGAACCACTGCACCTTGAGCCGCGGCTCGACGACATGGTTGCTGCGCTCGCAGCGGCCGAGCAGCATCTCGTGCGGCCGTGCCTCGGCGAGGTCCCCGCTCGCCTCGAGCGCCTCCAGGATCGCGGCCCGGGCCTTCTCTCGCGTCAGGCCGGCGAACGGGCCGCCCTGCTCGTTGATACGGCCGTCGTCGGTCATCACGTCGATCAACGCGAGGGCGTGCCGCTGCCCGGTCGCGAAGTCCTCGTGGTCGTGGGCTGGCGTGATCTTCACGGCGCCGGTCCCGTACGCCGGGTCCACCACCGCGTCGGCGACGATCGGCACCGCCCGCTGCACGAAGGGGATCAGCACGGTGCGCCCGACCAGGCCGGCGTAGCGCCGATCATCAGGGTGAACGGCCACGGCCGTGTCGCCCAGGATCGTCTCCGGGCGAGTGGTCGCGACCGTGATGGTCTCGTCGGGGTGGGGCGTGCCGTCCTCACGCAGCAGGTGGTAGCGGACGAACCAGAGTGTGCCGGCCTCGGGCGTCGCGATCACCTCCAGGTCGGACAGACTGGTCCGGTCGCCGGGGCACCAGTTGATGAGCTTCTCGCCGCGGTACGCCAGGCCGTCGTCTGACAGCCGCTTGAACGCGGTCCGAACGGCCCGTGCAGAGACTGGGTCCATCGTGAAACGCTCACGGGACCAGTCCGCCGAGGCGCCGAGCCGGCGGTGCTGGTCGCCGATGATCCCCCGTGTCTCCTCCATGAAGCGCCACATCCGCTCGAGGTAACGCTCCCTCCCCAGGGACTCGCGCGTTTCGCCCTCGGCGGCGATGATGCGATCCAGGACGACCTGCGCCGCGATCGAGGCGTGGTCGACGCCCGGCAGCCACAGCGTCGGGTGGCCCTGCATCCGGGCGCGCCGCGCCATGACGTCCTCCATCGTCGTCGTCAGGGCGTGGCCCATGTGCAGCGCCCCGGTCACATTCGGCGGCGGCTGGATGATCACGAACGGTTCCCTGGACCAGTCGGCGCGGCTGCCTGCACCGTCCGGGGCGAAGACGTCGGCGTCGAGCCAGCGCCGGTAGACCGTGCGCTCGACCTCCGCCGGCCGGTAGACCTTGTCCAACGGCTGGTCGGGCGTCGCGTGGTCGATCTCGATCCCGTCGGTCATCTCGCTGGGGCTCCCGGCCCGGAAAAACAGAACGACCCGCTCGTCCAGCGGACGAACGGGGTCGTGGTACCACCTGCTGGTTCGGTGCCCGGGCCCAGTGGCCGTCATCCGGTCCTGCGCGGTCTCTCGACGATCGCGACGAACACCCTCGCAGCGCGCTATCGGGCGCCGACCGCCACAGCTCGCGAGCGACATTCCCGCGCCCGGCCTGTGCTCGGGCTCGCAGCCGTGGCCCGCGCTCTCTTGGATGGCCGTCGGAACGGTACTCCTCCCGGTCCCCGCCGTGGGTCGCGGAGTCTACCAGTTGGCTCCTCTACGATGTCGGACCGGCGTCCGCCCGCTCGCCAGATGCGGCGCGGCCGGCCACTCGCAGAGGTTGCAGGCATGTGCTTCGACGCCGATAGCCACCCGCCGATCGCGCCCCTCGTCGGCGCGGCCGTCGACCACGAGGACATCGAACTGGCGGCCGCCGACGGGAACCGCTTCGCCGCGTTCCATGCGCGCGCGTCGGCGCCGAGCGGCGCCGCGATGCTGATCCTGCCTGACGTCCGCGGGCTGTATCGCTTCTACGAGGAGCTGGCCCTGCGGTTCGCGGAGGCGGGCGTCGATGCCCTTGCGATCGACTACTTCGGGCGGACCGCGGGCGTCGGCAAGCGCGACAACGACTTCGACAAGCAGCCGCACCTCGACCAGGTGAGCTGGGAAGGCGTCATCGCCGATGCCACCGCGGGCGTCGAGCGGCTCCGGAAGCGTGGCCGGCACGTCCGTGCAGTCTTCAGCGTCGGGTTCTGCATGGGCGGCCGGTTCTCGTTCCTGATGGGCACCCGCGACGAGCTCGAGCTCTCCGGCGTGGTCGGGTTCTACGGGCCGCCCCTGGGTCCTATCCGCTACGGCGGCTCGCCTGCGCCCGCAGAGGTGGCCGATCGGATCGGCTGCTCGGTGCTCGGGCTCTTCGGTGGCGCCGACAGCGGGATCCCGCCCGAGTCCATCGAGGAGTTCCGGGCGAGGCTGACGCAGGCAGGCGTCGACCACGACCTGGTCGTCTTCCCGGGGGCGCCGCACTCGTTCTTCGACAAGAAGCAGGCCGAGTTCTCGGCGGATTCCGAGGATGCATGGCGGCGTGTGCTGGAGTTCGTCACGCGGCACACGCCGGCCGTTTCCGCGTAGGGCAGGCCGTCCGGGTTGCCAGGGCGACGTGTTGGCGGCGGGCCCGAAGATCGTGGGCGACTCGCACCAGCTTCCCGACACATGATCCACGGGGACCCGTCGTCAGGACGGGTCCGCACCAGACCTGCCTGTCAGTCGCGCGGGACTCGTAGTCAAGTTCCTGACACAGCCCGTCGTTCGCAGCGCCGCCCCCTGAGCGTGGACGCGCCTCGACCGGGCCGTCGCCAGATCCGGAGGGTCGACTACCAACTGGGGCGGACTGCCTGTCGAAGATCGTGGCCTACCAGGCCGATACGACTCCGGAGGGACTCGATGACGAGGATACGGTCTGAAAGCGCGCCGCCCGTTCCGGCCGCTCCGGTCGTGCCGCCCGACGCGCGTCACGACACCTCGCCAGTGAGCAGATCGATCGTCGTCGGCGGTTGGGGGTCGTCACCCTCCGTTCCGGGCGCTGCATTGCGTTCGAGGTACTCGATGCCGACGCGCGTCGACGGGAAGACGGCGCGGATCGGGAGGGGCGATCCTGAGCGATTCGAGGTCCCATGGGCAGCCCCGGCCGGAACGAACACGACGCTCCCCGCGGGGACGGTTCGCCGCTCCGCGCCGAGTCGGACGTGCGCGCCCTCGCCGTCGACGAAGATGACCTCGTCGATCGGATGGCGATGGAGAGGGATGGAGTCGCCCGGGCCGATCCGTTCGAGCAGGACGGCGAGCGTGCGGACCTCCCCCTCCGGGCCGCCCGGGTCGACGACGGTCGCCCACTCGGTCTGGGGCCGATGGTCATCGGGATCCCCGATCATCGGGAGGAACTGGTAGCCCTGCACGATCGACATCAACCGCCGCTCCTCTCCATCGTGCCTGCCAGTCGACCGCGTTTCGTGCTCCGCCTCCTTACCAGTCAGGTCGGAGCCGCGCGCGGACCCGCGGCTCGGGCTGGACGCGGCTCAGGCGCTCTGGGCGCGGTCCGGGAGCAGCTCGGCGTAGTTGGTCTCGTCGACGCCCCGGTCGACCTCGGCCTTGGTCAGCAGGAGCGGCAGGCGACGGTCGCGGATCGTCTCCTCGGTGATGATGCATTTCCGGACGTCGGTGCGTTCGGGGATGTCGTACATCACCTCCAGAAGCGACTCCTCGACGATGGAGCGCAGTGCTCGGGCGCCGGTCTTGCGGTTCAGGGCCAGCTCGGCGGCCGCCTCGATCGCGCCAGGCGTGAACACGAGCTCCACCTTGTCCAGTGACAGGAATTTCTGGAACTGCCGGGTCACGGCGTTCTTCGGCTCGGTCAGGACGCGCATCAGGTCGTCCGCCGAGAGCGCCGAAAGCGACACGATGACCGGCAACCGGCCCACGAACTCCGGGATCAGCCCGAACTTCAGCAGATCCTCGGGCATCAGGTGTTCGAGCACCTTCTCCCGATCCGTCTTCGTGGCCTGGGCTTCCGAGCCGAATCCCATGGAGCGGCGTCCGACCCGTTCCTCGACGATCTTCTCCAACCCCTCGAAGGCGCCGCCGCAGATGAACAGCACGTTCGTGGTATCGATCTGGATGAAGTCCTGATGGGGGTGCTTGCGGCCACCCTGCGGCGGCACGTTCGCGATGGTGCCCTCGAGGATCTTCAGCAGCCCCTGCTGGACGCCCTCACCTGAGACATCGCGGGTGATCGACGGGTTGTCGGCCTTGCGCGCGATCTTGTCGATCTCATCGATGTAGATGATGCCGCGCTGGGCACGGGCGACGTCAAAGTCGGCCGCCTGGATGAGTCGAAGCAGGATGTTCTCCACGTCCTCGCCGACGTACCCCGCTTCCGTCAGCGACGTCGCATCGGCGATGCAGAACGGCACGTCCAGCACGCGAGCCAGGGTCTGGGCCAGCAGCGTCTTCCCGGAGCCGGTGGGGCCCACCAGCATCACGTTCGACTTCTGGAGCTCCACCTCGTCGACCGCGTGGCCGGCGTTCACCCGCTTGTAGTGGTTGTAGACGGCGACCGAGAGGACCTTCTTCGCCTTGTCCTGGCTGATGACGTACTGGTCGAGCGCGGTGGTGATCTGTCGCGGGTTGGGAAGCTTGGCTGCCTGCGGCTTCGTCCGCGGCGTCTCCAGCATCTCCTCCTCGATGATCTCCTGGCACAGGTTGATGCACTCGTCGCAGATGTAGACGCCCTGGCCCGCGATGAGCTTGCGGACCTGTTCCTGGCTCTTGCCGCAGAAGCTGCAGCGGTACGGGACCTTGGTGCTCTTCCCGCCGCCGGTACTGCTCGTGGTCGACACCCGTGCGCCCTACCCCGCGTCGCTCTCTGGCTTGGGAAGAGGTTCGATCTCCTCGCCCGCGTCCGCCGCGGCGCCCTCGCCGGCGAGTCCGCCCTTGTCCTTGGCCTCGGCGATCAGGGAGCTGTTCTGCTCCGCATAGACCTCATCGATGATGCCATAGGCCTTGGCCTCTTCGGGCGACATGAAGAAGTCGCGTTCGGTGTCCTTGGCGACCTTTTCCAGGCTCTGCCCAGTGTGGCGGGCCATGATCGCGTTCAACCGATTATTGAGCTCCTCGAGCTCCTTGACCTGGATGAAGACGTCCGGCGTGTTGCCGCGGAACCCGCCTGAACCCTGGTGGATCATGATCCGGGCGTTCGGCAGCGCGTACCGCTTGCCCTTGGCACCGGCCGCCTGCAGCACGGCGCCCATGGAGGCCGCCATGCCGATGCAGATGGTGCTGACCGGTGCGCGCAGGTATTG
>JACDBP010000233.1 GCA_013694835.1 Chloroflexota bacterium | reverse complement strand
ATCGTCGGACGCGGGGCTCCCAGCACCGGGTCGTCCCCTCCACGACGCGGCCGTCAGCGGATCGGCCGTATGCTCACCGTCAGCAGCAGCCGGGAGGAGTCGGGATGGTCCGTCGAGTGATTCGCGTCGCCATCGTCGCGTGGCTGGTCGGCGCGGGCGTGCAGTGGGCGCGCCGGCAGGGGCGCAGCCTCGCGCCGCTGGGTCGCGTCCTTGGCGGCCGGGCCAAGGCAACGCCTTCGCGATCGCTCGAATCGGGCAGCGCGAGGGCGCGATTGAGCGAGACCGCCGCACGCGAAGGCACGTCGGCGCACGGGAGCGGCCGTGCCGTCACGGGACCGGCGACGGAGGCGAAGGACGGATCCCCGGGGACCACCGAAACCATGGCGACCGGTGCTGCGGTTGACGTCTCGAGTGGCGACGACCTGAAGGTGATCGAGGGCATCGGACCGCGCTTCGAGGAGGTCCTCAGCGGCGCCGGGGTCGATTCGTTCACCAAGCTCGCTGCCCTCGACAAGGAGGCGATCCAGGCCATCATCCGGGAGGCTGGTGCCAGGGTGGCCGACCCGTCGACATGGCCGGAGCAGGCCAGGCTCGCCGCCCGCGGGGAGTGGGAGGCCCTCGCCGAGATGCAGGCCCGCGTCAAGGGCGGCCGAGAGGTCGCCGCCGACTGATCCGGAGAGCCATCAGACCTCAGAGGATGTCGAGCTCGCGACCCTCCATGGGGCGGTCCGGCCGAAGCGGGTGCGTCGCGGCGTCAAGGCGTCCGACGATCATCTCCACCACCTGGCGGCTGCCGCCCGGCGAGGTCATGATCCCGTGGCCCGAGTACCCACCGTTGAGGTAGACACCCGGGACGGCGGTCGGGCCGATGTACGGACGCCGGTCCGGCGTGTACTCGTACTGGCCCGCCTGCCCGTACCAGGAGGTCGTGCCGCGCTCCCAAACGTCGGACCAGAAGGGGGCCACGCGAGCAAGGGCGTGGTCCGAGGCCGGGTCGAGCAGACCGTGGGCCCAGGCGGCCGTCGCCGGGACGTCGTCCAGCGGTTCGGACGGGTCGGTGCCGGCCTCGGTCCAGAGCGCGAAGCCGCCCCGGAGCGCCGGGCGCCAGTGCGCTGCGGTCTCCTCGTCGATCGTCATCGGGGCGTCCGGTGGGACCTCAGGGACGTCGGGGAGGACCAGCTTCTGCCGGCGAGTCGGCGCGAGGCGGACCACCAACCCCGCCAGTGCCGCGGTCCGGGCGAGGAACGGCCCGGTCGCGAGCACGATCGCCGGGGCGGCGACCTCCCCTCGGGTCGTCTCGACCGCGCCCGACCGCACGCCGATCACTTCTACGCCCGTGCAGACCACCCCGACGCCGCCGGCCTGCGCACCGGGCAGCTGCCGGGCATCCGAAGCTGCCGCTGCCAGGCCGCGTGCCAGCCGTTTTGGATCCAGCCACCCGTCGCCGGCTCGATAGCGCGCACCGAGCACGTCCGTCGAGAGGTACGGAAAGCGGTAGCGTGCCTCGTCACCCGAGAGCAGCTCAACGTCGGTCAGGCCCCAGTCATGCTGACGCACCACGAGGCGTCTGGCTCGCTCGGACGAAGCCTCGGTGAGCGAGGCGAACAGGTACCCCTGGCGCCGTAGTGCCAGGTCCCAGCCTGTCAGCCCGGTTCGCTCCTCGAACGCGTCGAACAGCTCGACGCCCTCGCGCACCAGCTCGATCTCCTCGGGATTGTCGAACTGCAGTCGGAACGCACCGGTCGAGACGGGGGTGGTCAACGTCGCGAGCGCCGGGCGCCGCTCGACCAGCACCGCCCGGAGCCCGGCACGCACGGCGAAGAACAGCGTCGCGCAGCCCACGACGCCACCACCGACGATGACCACGTCGGCCGTGGTGGGCAGCTCGTGCGAGTAATGGACCCGCGGCGCCTCAGCCGCCATCGACCCTCCCTCCCCCGGACCATGCGACCTGCGAGACTCTACGGTCCCGCGACGAGGCATGCATGACCGATCGATCGACGTTCCGCCAACAGGTCCTTGCCCACCAGACCCTGGTCGGCACCTTCCTGAACCTGGGCTCGCCGTTCACGGCCGAGCTGTGTGGCCGGGCCGGCTTCGACTGGCTGTTGATCGACCTGGAGCACGGCGCCGGCAGTGAAGCAAGCCTGCTCGCCGAGCTGCAGGCCGGAGCGGCCACGCAAGCCGTGCCACTCGTGCGCGTGGAGCAGGGTGAACGGATGCGGATCGCCCGGACCCTGGACCTGGGTGCTCCCGGGATCATGGTCCCGCGCGTCGAGTCGGCGGAGTTCGCGGCGGAGATGGTCGGCTACATGCGCTATCCACCGGCCGGTGTGCGCGGCACGGCGCTCCTGACCCGCGGCCTTGGTTTCGGTGAGGTCCCGCATGACGGGCTCGGCGCCGTCAACGAGCGACTCCTGGGCATCATGCAGATCGAGAGCCCGCGTGCGGTCACGGCCGCCCCGGCCATCGCGGCCGTGGATGGCGTGGATGTCCTGTTCGTCGGGCCGACCGACCTCAGCCATGCGATGGGCATCCCCGGGCGCGTCGACGAGCCTGCCTTCCACGAGGCGGTCGCGGCGGTCGGGCGCGCGGCCCTCGATGCCGGCAAGGCCGCCGGCGTGCTCCTCTGGAACCCCGAGCAGTACCACCGGTATGCCGATCTCGGCTACACGTTCCTCGCCATCGGCTCGGACGCGGCGTACGTCTCCGCCGGTGCCACGGATGCTCTCGGCGCCATCAGGACATTGGTCCGCGACGACGAGAAGAGCCCGAGCGGCGCTCGGTGCTGAGGCCGCGACGCCGCCTGGAATCTGCGCTGGCCCTGTCCTCAGGAGGACGTCAGCGGCCGAGCGCGGCCTCCAGTGCCCGAATCGTGATGACCCTCGCCATCGCGCTCCGATACGCGGCGTCGGCGTGGATGTCCGAGTTGACCTCCATCCCGTCCACCGCATGCTCCGCTGCGGCAGCGACGGCCTCCGTGCCCCCATCCGAACCGCCCATCGCCGACTCCACGCCCCTGGCGCGATAGGCCGCCTCCCCCACCCCGGTTACGCCCACGCGGAGGTGGCCGACCCTCCCATCGGCCATCGCGGCGACCGCCGCGACGCCGACGAGCGAGTACCCCGAGGCCGGCTGATCGATCCTTCGGTAGGCGCCGGTCGCCCCCTCCGGCTGCGCCGGGAAGCGGATCGAAGTCAGGATCTCGTCCGACCGGATGGCGGTCTCGAAGGGGCCCAGGAAGAACTCGTCCACCGGCACCGTGCGAGTCCCCGAGGACGACTGGAGAACGATCTCGCCACCCAGCGCAAGCGCGATGGCCGGCAGGTCCGAGGCCGGATCCGCGTGAGCGATGGCGCCACCGACGGTGCCCCGATTGCGGACCTGGACGTCCCCGATGCCCTCGACCGCCTCCTTGACCCATGGCATCGTGGCGCCGGCCAGCAGCTCGCTGTACGTGGTCAGGCCGCCGATCTCGAGCGAGCCGTCGGCACCCGGCCGGACGCCCTTGAGCTCGCCCAGGCGGCCGATGTCGACGATGCGTTCGGTGGACGCCACGCGCAGCCGCAGGAGCGGCAGCAGCGAATGCCCACCGGCCAGCAGCTTCGCTGCCGCCCCGTGCTCGGAGAGGAGAGCAAGCGCGTCGCCCAGCGACTGCGGCCGGTGGTAGGCGAACGCCGCCGGGATCATGCCTGACCTCCCTTCGCCTGGCTCATCGCGCGCCAGACGGTCTGCGCCGTGTAGGGCATGTCGAGATGGCGGATCCCAAGGGGCGAGAGCGCGTCGATGACGGCGTTCGCCACCGCCGCGGTGCTGGCGATCGCGCCGGCTTCCCCGACACCCTTCGCCCCGAGGGGATTGACCGGCGACGGGGTAACGGTCTCGTCCAGTTCGAACATCGGCAGCCACGAGGCACGCGGCAGCGCGTAATCCATCATCGTGCCGGACAGCAGCTGGCCATTATCGTCGTACACGGCACCCTCCCAGAGCGCCTGTCCGACCCCTTGGGCGATGCCGCCATGGAGCTGGCCATCAACGATCATGGGGTTGATCTTGTTGCCCACGTCGTCCACCGCGATGTACCGCACCAGGTCGACGACACCAGTCTCATCGTCGATCTCGACGATCGCGACGTGCGTCCCGAACGGCCACGTGCAGTTCGGCGTGTCGTAGTAGGCCGTCTCGTCGAGATAGGGCTCCATCCCCTCGGGGAGGCTGAATCCGAGGCCGATGGCGAACGAGATCTCCTGCAGCGTCTTCTTCTTGTCGGGTGAGCCCCTGACGCTGTAGGTCGCGCCGTCGACCTCGATGTCGTCCGGCGAAGCCTCCAGCATGTGGGCCGCGTACCGGCGAGCCTTCTCGCGGACCTTGCCGGCGGCTTTGATGGCGGCACTACCGCCGACCGACGCCGTACGACTGCCGTACGAGCCGTAGCCGAACGGTGCGCCCTTCGTGTCGGAGTGCTGGACGATGACGTCCTCCACCGGAACGCCCAGCTCCTGGGCGACGATCTGGCTGAAGGTCGTCTCGTGACCCTGGCCCTGCGGTTGGGTGCCGATGGTCAGGATGATCTTGCCGGTGAGGTGGATGCGGATGTTCGCCGATTCCCACATCGCCGCGCCCCAGCCCTCGCCGACCGCGCCGATCCACTTGGACGGAGCGACGCCGCAGACCTCGATGTAGCTTGAGAGCCCGACGCCGAGCAGCTTGCCGCGTGTCCTGGCCTCCGCCTTGGTGGACGCCATGTCGGCATAGCCGGCCATCGCGAGCGCCTTGTCCAGCGCGGGCTCGTAGTTCCCGGAATCGATGTAGATCTTCTCGCCGTTGACGGCCGTGCCGAGACCGGACGGGTTGTCGTAGGGGAACGAGTCGGGCGGCAGGAAGTTGCGGCGGCGGATCTCCGCGGGATCCATGCCGATCTCGTCGGCGAAGAGGTCCATCGCCCGCTCGACGACGTACGTCGCCTCAGGTCGACCTGCGCCGCGGTAGGCGTCCACGAACGTGGTGTTCGTATAGACCCCGGTGACCTCGCAGAAGACGTTGGGGAACTTGTAGCAGCCAGCCAGCACCCGCCCGTAGAGGGTCGTGGGGATGCCGGGGCCGATGGTCGAGAGGCGCCCGCCGAGGTTGGCATACGTCTTGACCCGCAGTCCCGCGATGGTCCCGTCGCGCGACCCGGCGATCTCCAGGTAGCTGATGTGGTCCCGCCCGTGGATCGTGCTCTGGTAGCTCTCGCGGCGCGTCTCGACCCACTTGACCGGTCGTCCGCCGACCAGCTTGGAGGCGAACATCACGAGCGCCATGTCGGCGTAACAGAAGATCTTGGTGCCGAAGGCGCCGCCGACGTCCGGCGAGATGCAGCGGATCTTGTGCTCCGGGATACCCGTGACGAACGCTCCGAGCAGAAGCCGCTGGATGTGCGGCGTCTGGCTGGACATCCAGATCGTGTATTCGTCGGTACCCGGGTTGTACCAGCCGATGTCGCCGCGGACCTCGAGCGGATTCGGGATGAGGCGCTGGTTGACGAGCCGCTGCCGAACGACCACCTCGGCGGAATCGATGGCCGCGGCCGTGCCGCTCTCGTCCCCGACCTTCCAGACGAAGACCACGTTGTTGGGCGCGTTCTCGTGGAGCTGCGGCGCCCCCTCCTTGGTCGCCTTCTCGGCGTCGACCACGGCCGGCAGCGGCTCCCAGTCGACCTGGATGGCCTCCAGCGCGTCGGCCGCCTGCTCCGGCGTCTCAGCGACGACGGCGGCGACCCCCTCCCCCGTCCACTTGACGTCGTCGGTGGCCAGGACGCGCGGCGTGTTCACGTTGTTCTGCACGCCGGATGAACCACCCGCAGGCCAGGCCATCGGCAGCGGGTTGTAGGGGATGTCGGCGCCGACGATGACCGCCAGCACGCCGGGCATCGCCTTGGCGCCAGACGTGTCGATGGAGGTGATCCTGGCGTGGGCGTACGGGCTCCGCAGGATGGCCAGGTGGCTCATCCCGGCGAGCTTGATGTCGTCGAGGTAGTTGCCCTCTCCGGTGATGAACCGCGGGTCCTCGCGCCGCTTGAGCGACTGTCCGACCGGGCCGGCGGACACCTGCGTCTCGGCGGTCAGGACGTCCGCCTCGGTCTCGGCGGTCATGAGACACCTCCTGCCGACGCCGTCTCGCCGGTACGCAACGTCCTCGCCGCCTCGCGGATCGCGAGCACGATGTTGTGGTAGCCAGTGCAGCGGCAGATGTTGCCCTCGATGGCGTGGCGGATCTCCTCGTCGCTCGGGTCCGACACGCGATCGAGCAGATCCATCGCGGCCATGATCATGCCGGGCGTGCAGAAGCCGCACTGCAGCCCGTGTTTCTCCCAGAAAGCGCTCTGGAGCGGGTGCATCGCGCCGGCCTTCGCGACACCCTCGATGGTCGTGACGTTCGCACCGTCTGCCTGAACGGCCAGCACGGTGCAGGACTTCACGGCGCGCCCGTCCATCGTCACGGTGCAGGCACCGCACTGCGAGGTGTCGCAGCCGACGTGGGTGCCGGTCAGGTCCAGCTCCTCCCGCAGCAGCTGGACCAGCAGCCGTCTCGGCTCGACGTCCACCTCTCGGCCGATGCCGTTGACGGTGAGTGAGACGTGCTCCGTCACGAGCGACCTCCTTCCCTCGTCCGCCATCCTCGGGCGGTGTCGCTATGCCTCTAGCTTGGCCCTGATGCAATCGAAGGTCTTGGCGATCATCTTGTTCGCCGTGCCCTGGATCAAGCGCGCCCCGACGCTGGCGATGGTCCCGGCGATGCTGACGTCGGCCTCCCAATCCATGCGGGTCACGCCATTCGCGCAGTCCGAGAGCCGCATCTCCGCGCTGGCATCGACGGCGCTGCCCGGCGCCTGCCCATGAGCCTTCATCACCGCCCGATCCGGCGGGTACTGCTCAGCGAGCTCCATCTCCATCAGGAACCGCGCACTGATGAAGCCGATGCCGACCTTGGCCCTGGCCCTGAAATGCGTCTCGTCCACGATCTCGATCGACTCGACGCCCGGACCGCAGCGGCCGACCTGCTCGGGGTCCATCAGGAAGGCCCATACGCGGTCTCGCGGGGCCTCGATGTCGACGGTGCCCTCGAAGTGCACGGATCCTCCGGACGGGGTGGGTCTCGGGGTGGCTCAGGAAGGCGGCTGAGGCGCGGATTGTGTTCCTCGGATGTTGCGACGTCAAGGAGATCCGGGCGCACCGGGCCGTGGAGCGGCACGGTCGCGCATCGGCACGCCCGAGCCGCCATAGCGCTCGGCGACGATCTCGGCGAGGATCGCGAGCGCCGTCTCCGCGGGGTTGCGGCCGCCGAGGTCCAGCCCGATCGGACCGCGAAGGCGCGCCAGCTCGTGGTCCGTCACGCCCGCTTCGCGCAGCCGCTGCCGGCGGTCGGCCTGGGTCCTGCGAGAGCCCACCGCACCCACGTAGCGGCAGCCGCGGCGGA
>JACDBP010000201.1 GCA_013694835.1 Chloroflexota bacterium | reverse complement strand
GGGCGGCGATCCGGGCCGCGTGGCTCGCGATCGCCCACGCCGTGGCTCAGAACGGCCGGCCGACCGCCCTCCTGGGTCCACTCGCGCCCTTCCACTTCGAGGGCATGCCGCCGAGTCGGTGGGTCCTCCGAATGCACTTCCTGCTGCTCGACTGCCGAGACGAGGTCCGTCGACAGCGATCGGAGGCAAGGCCTCCATGGCGAGCGCGTGACATCGAGGAACAGCTGGCATGGGCGTCGTGGTTGCGGGGGCACATCGACGACAACATCGATACGAACAGCACGTCCGTCGACGAGACTGCCGCATCGGTCGCCGCGTGGATCCGAACGCGACTACGCCTCTGACGGCTTCGGCGGCGCCATCGCCATGATCCGCGCGGTCTCGGCTTCCTTCTCGCGCCGCCGCTGCTCGGACCGTTCGACGTGCATCGTTACGATCGTCGCTGGATCGCCCTCGGCCACGATGCCGCCCCTCTCGAGCAGGATCGCACGGGTGCAGAACTCGGTGATCCAGTTCATGTCATGGGTCACCAGCACGACCGCCTTCGCGGCACTCACGATCTGATGGACCCGCACCTTCGACTTCGCCCGGAAGACCTCGTCTCCCGTCGAGACCACCTCGTCGAGCAACAGGATGTCGGGGTCGACCGCTGTCGCGATGGCGAAGCCGAGCCGGGCGCGCATGCCCATCGAGAACGTCTTCAGTGGCTGGTCGATGTGCATCCCGATGTCGGCAAAATCGATGATCGAGCCTTCGCGCTCCTCCATCACCCGGTGGTCGATGCCCATCAGCGCGCCGGCGAGCATGATGTTGTCGCGCCCACTGAGATCCTGGTCGAAGCCCGCCTGCAGGTGGAGCATCGCCGAGATGTGGCCGGTGACCTCGACGACGCCCTCTGACGGCTGGATGATCCCCGCGACCGCCTGCAGCAACGTGCTCTTGCCCGCCCCGTTCGGCCCGATGACGCCCAGCGCCTCACCGTGACGAACCCGGAACGAGACGTTTCGCAGCGCCCAGAAAGCCCGCTGGCCGCCCGGCCGCAGCAGCCTCGCGAACGATGTCCGGAAGGTGGTCTTGCGCGTGAAGCGAAGGCTGTACTGGACGCCCAGCTCTCGCACGTCGATGGGGAACGTCGTTCGGGCGAATCGGGCGGCGTCGCTGTCGTCGGGGGTTAGGGCGGGCGCGGCCACGGCCGTGG
Organism: Chloroflexota bacterium; assembly: GCA_013694835.1. Taxonomy (GTDB): domain Bacteria; phylum Chloroflexota; class Limnocylindria; order Limnocylindrales; family CSP1-4; genus JACDBP01. The sequence goes on along the minus strand of JACDBP010000201.1, from coordinate 4,520 downwards.
GCATCGTCAGAGCACCTTCGCAAAGGCGGGTTCGAGGCGCTTGAAGAGCAGCGTCGCCCCGGCCACCAGGGCCAGCGAGATGAGTGCCAGGATGCCCAGCGCCAGCAGGTCAGGCACCTGTCCTGGTGTGAAGGTGTCGCTGCCGTCAGCGCCGGTCACCACTCGCCCATAGATCGCGGTGCGGTAGGCGTCGAGCAGGATCGCGAACGGGTTCAGCCGCAGGATGGCGACCCCCAGCCGGGTGACGTCGTTGTTCTGGCCGTCGGCGAACCGCTCGAACGACCAGAGCGCGGGCGAGAGGTAGAACCAGAGCAGCAGCACGTGGCGCGTCAGGTTGCCGACATCGCGGTAGAACACGTTCACCGCAGAGGTCAGCAGCGCCAGGGCCAGCGTGAACAGGAACTGGACCGCCGCGATGACCGGGATCCACAGCACGTGGATGCTCAGGTGCCCCGGCATCAGCAGCAGCAGGCCCAGCAGGACGATCTGCCCGAAGGCGAAGTTGACCACGCCCGCGGCGACGGATGCGACCGGCAGCACGATCTTGGGGAACTGGATCTGCTTGATCAGCCGCTCCTGGCTGACCACCGACGTGACCGCATCACCGATCGAGCTGCCGAACCACTTCCAGGGCAGGATGGCCGCGAACAGGAACAGCGGGAAGTCGGGCTGTGAGCGGCGGAAGATGATCGAGAAGAGGACGACATAGACGACCATCTGGAGCAGCGGGTCGATGACCCACCACAGGTTGCCCAGCAGCGTGTCCGAGCCCTTCTTCTTGACGTCGGCACGGACCAGATACTGGATCAGCCGGCGGCGGGACCAGACCTCGCGGACCGCCTGGGCGACGAGTCCGAGGGGGCCCGGCCTGAGGGCACTGCTGCGGAACGAGACGGGCGCCTCGTGGACGAACTGCATACGGGGCCGCAGCGTAGCAGAGGGACCATGGCTCGCCGCCGACCCGCGCGACCCATCGGCTCGGCTCGACGCCCCCCGGCCGGAGGCCGGCGCCGCGCCAACCATCCCGGTCCGGCGGCCCCGACTCGGGAGGCCAAGTCCCAGGAAACGTGGTGGTGTAACAGCTCGTCACCCCCGCGTCCGGTTCCGTCAGCTCGCCATCAGCAGCGCCGATACCTCCCTCTGCTCGATGATCGCGTCGATGGTGGCCATCGACTTGGGCCGGAGTAGCGCCGGCCGTCCTGCCACTCGTCATCCTGCTCGGCGGGCACCATGCGCACGAGGCGAATGAGCGACACCAGGTGGGAGATGCCGACCACGGCGGTGCGGCGCTCCGCCCCCCCGTCACCTCGCCACCGATTCACGGGCGTCCTCCCGGGCTGCCGCGCCCCGGCCAAGCCACCCCGCCCGGCTACGATGCACGGCGCATGACGAACGACCGCACGACGGCCTCGACGCGCCCGCTCCGCGCGGCGATGCTCACGCATTCCTACTACGAGGAGGATGCGCGTGTCCGCCGCGAGGCGGAGTCGCTCGTGGCGCGCGGCTGGCAGGTGGACGTCTACGCGCTGCGTCGAGCCGGTGAGCCGGAGCACGACATGGTGGACGGCGTACGGCTCCGGCGCTTGCCGGTCAGCCGCCATCAGGGCGCCGGTATCGCCACGTACCTTCGCGAGTACCTCGAGTTCCTCGCGCTCGCCGGCGCGGCAGTCACGCGTGCCCAACCGCGGCGCCGATACCGCCTGCTGCAGGTGCATACCCTGCCGGACTTCCTCGTGTTCGCGGGTCTCCCGCTCAGGCTCGCTGGTGTCCCGCTCGTGCTGGACCTCCACGAGGCGATGCCGGAGTTCTTCCGGATGCGGTTTCCCCGAGCGGCCAACCCGCTCGCCTACCGCGGCCTGCGACTTCAGGAGCGAATGTCGATCGCCGCGGCCAGCGCGGTCGTCACCGTCAATGACGCGCTGGCATCGCGGCTGCACCACATCGGTGTGCGGCCCGAGAAGGTGACCGTCGTGATGAATACGCCGGACCTGCGGCTGTTCGACCGCGCCGCACATGCGCCGCGTGACTTCATGGAGGACGGCACCCTGCGACTGATCTATGCGGGCGCGCTCACGCCGGTCTATGAGCTCGACGTGCTGATCGGTGCCGTGGCGATCCTGGGCGCCCAGCGGCCCGAGCTCCCCGTCCGACTCGATATCTACGGCCGTGGCGACCAGGAGGAGCTCCTGCGCTCCCAGACGCGCACGGTCGGCGTCGCCGACCGGGTGACGCTTCACGGCCGGATCCCGCTCGAGGAGGTCCCGGCAGCCGTGGCGCGCGCCGACATCGGCGTTGCTCCCACCCGCCGTGACCCGATGACCGATCTCAGTCTCTCGACCAAGGTCTTCGAGTACAGCGCCATGGGCAAACCGGTCGTGGCCTCGCGTCTGCCCACCGTCGAGCACTACTTTCCGGCTGACGCGCTGGCGCTGTATCCCCCCGGCGACGCGGTGCGCTTGGCGGATGCCGTGCTGGGGCTGGTGGATCGGCCGAATGAGCGGGCCGCCCGCGTCGCCGGCACCGAGCGTTGCGCGGACAGGGTCAGCTGGCAACGGCAGGCTGGGCGGTACGTGGACCTGCTGGAGCGACTGGCGCAGCGCTGACGGCTCGGCTGGAGCGCGTGGAGCCGCGCTGACGGCATCTCGCCGCCGGCCAGGCGTCCGGGCGCCGGCGGGTCCCCGGTGCGGCAGTTCGGGCGCGGGGTCGATGCGCTACGATACGCGCCCGTCCCGCCGCCAAGGCGGCCCCGGCACGCGCGCGCAGGCACGCCTGTACACGGCGCCTGTCCCGGACGCCGGCGCGGCCACCTTCCTCGAAACAGGACCTCGCATCCCATGACGCTCCGAGTCAGACCGACCACCAAGCCGCGCCGGCGTACCCACTGGCAGAGCGAGGAGCGGAGTCAGTTCCTGATCACGCTCGCGTTCATCGGGGTGATCGTGGTGACGCTGCTCGCGCTCGCTGGCGCCGTGGCCGCCGACTACTACAACAAGCACCTCAAGAGCGTCGCCAGTGTCGGCGGTGTCGGCATCAACGTGGATGCGTGGGTGGAGCGCACGGACCTGCTGACGGTCCGTATCTCCAGGGCCGAACGCCGGGTGCGTGAGGCGATCGCCTCCAACGAGATCGATGCGTCCGCCGGCAGCACCCAGCTCAGCGAGCTCGCCACGAAGCAGCAGTCGGTCACGACGGACGCGCTCGAGGATCTGATCGACCAGCTGCTCCAGGGGCGGCTCGCAGGCGAGGAGGGTGTCTCGGCGTCGGTCGCGCAGATCGACGCTGCCCAGCAGCGGGAGTCCTCGTTCGTCGAGCGGCGCAAGGTCCAGGCGATCTTCGTGGAGCCGAAACCCGTCGACGAGGAAACCGAGCTGACGGCGGCGGACCGCGAGGCTGCGCTTGCTACGGCACAGAAGGCGCTCGCCGAGCTGAGCGGAGGCAAGCCCTTCGCCGAGGTGGCGACCCTCTACAGCACCGATGCGAGTCGCGACCGGGGCGGTGAGTACGGCACGCTGACCCAGGCCAACATCACGGACCCGGCATGGGTCGAGGCGCTCTTCAAGCTCGAGCCGGGCGGGACCACGGACGTCGTCCGCGGGCTCGACGGCACCTACCGCATCGGCCGCGTCACGGAGATCGTCGCTGGCGGCGATGACCCGGGCTTCCTGGAGGAGCTCCAGAAGGCCGGCGTCAGCAACGAGGCCTACCGCAAGCACCTCGAGCGTGAGGTCGTCGTGGACAACCTGGTCGAGAAGGTCGTCGCCGAGGCCCTCACCGGCGACAAGGACCAGGTCCGCATCGCCGAGATCTACATCGCGCAGGAAGCGACCGGCGGCGAGGAGGCGTCCCTATCCGACACCGGCCAGGTCAAGGTTCGGCACATCCTCTACTCGCCCAAGGACGATCCGCAGGGTGCCGCCGACCTGCCCGCGGATGATCCCGCCTGGGCGGAGGCCGAGGCGGCCGCGAAGGCAGCGGCCGACAAGGTCAAGGGGATCGCCGACCTTGCGGCGCGCGAGGCCGAGTTCGAGATCCTCGCCAAGGCCGAGAGCGACGACAAGGGAAGCGGTGCGAAGGGCGGCCAGCTCGACTACACCAGCCGGAGCGGCTTCGTGAAGGAGTTCTCTGACGCCATCTTCGACGGGGAACACACGAAGGGCGAGATCATCGGCCCGGTGAAGAGCGACTTCGGCTACCACGTCATCCTCTGGCAGTCCAAGCGAGGCACCGCCGAGGAGCGGATCGCCGAGATGGAGAAGCTGCTGAAGGCCCCCGGCGCCGACTTCGCGGCCCTCGCCAGGGAGCACTCGGAGGGCCGGACCGCCGCCGAAGGCGGTCTGCTCGGATGGAACACCAAGGACCAGCTCCAAACGGAGATCGCGGACGCCGTGTTCGCGCTCCAGGCAGGGCAGTCGACACCCAAGATCGACCTGGAGGATCCTGCCGGCGCTCACTGGTACAACGTGCTCGAGCGCAAGCCGCGCCCGCTGGACGCCGATCAGCGTGGGGCGCTCTTGACCGCC
>JACDBP010000193.1 GCA_013694835.1 Chloroflexota bacterium | reverse complement strand
GCTTTCAACCTGCTCGGTCCGCTCTGCAATCCTGCCGGTGTCCGGCGTCAGGTCGTGGGCTGCGCGGAGCCGGCGGCAGCCCATCGGCTGGCGGCCGCGCTGCAAGCCCTGGGCGCCGTGCGGGCTTCCGTGGTCCACGGCGACGGGCTCGACGAGCTGCCGCTCGACGGGAGCGGGATCATCCACGACGTCACGCCGGACGCCATCAGGCGACGCCGGGTCCACCTGGAGCCCCTCGGCCTGCACGAAGCGGCCGTCGTCGAGCTGGCCGGCGGCTCCGCGGAGGAGAATGGGCGCCTCATCGAGCAGGTGCTCCGCGGGTCCCGGGGACCTCGCCGTGACGTGGTCCTGCTCAACGCCGCGGCCGCGCTGTCGGTCGCCGGTCGGACCCGGACCCTCGCCGCCGGGGTGGCGCTTGCGGCCCGCACCATCGATTCGGGAGCGGGTATGGATCTGCTGGCGCGGCTCCGGGCACGGGCGGCGGCGCCAGCCATGGTCGAGCCCTCGGGTCCAGCGGGTCCATCGGGCCACGAGGCGACCCGATGACGGTGCGCGCGGAGATGAGTCGTCGTCCCGTCCCGGCGCGCCCGAACGTCCTCGCGGAGATCGTCGAGCGCCGGAGAGCCGACCTGCCGCAGGAGCTGGCCGCGGCCGTCAAGCGCCGCGGGCCGGTGCCCTCGGCAGATCGATCGGCGGTCGACGCTCTGGGCCCGCTGGCTCGACCGGGGCTCCACCTCATCGCTGAGATCAAGCGGCGCTCGCCCTCTGCCGGACGGCTCGCCCGGGATCCGGACATCGTCGCGCGCGCCCGGGCCTATGAGCAGGGCGGCGCATCCGTGATCTCGGTGCTCGTCGAGCCGCACTACTTCGGCGGCTCCCTGGAGGACCTCGCGGCGGTCCGGCGAGCCGTCGCTGTGCCCCTGCTGGCCAAGGAATTCGTCGTGGACGCCCGCCAGTTCGAGCCACTGCAGCGGGCGGGTGCCGACCTGGTGCTGCTCATCGCCTCGGTCCACGCCGGGCGGGCGCTCGGGCTGCTGGTAGCGCAGGCCCGCGACGCGGGTCTGGAGCCGCTCGTGGAGGCTCACGACCGGCGCCAGCTGGAGCGTGCCCTCGGCACCGACGCGCGCCTCGTCGGAGTCAACAACCGTGATCTTCGGACGCTGGAGATGGATCCCGAACGCGCCCAGCGGCTCCGAGTGCTCATCCCGGACGATCGCCTGGCGGTGGTGGAGTCCGGCTTGCGTTCTCCGGATGACCTCGCGGGGCTGCTGGCGCTCGGGTTCGATGCCGCGCTGGTGGGCGAGGCGCTGATGCGCGCCGGGGACGAGCCGCGGGAGGTGGCGGCACGCTGTCGTGCTTTCGTTGCCGCCGGGCGACCACAGTCGGACGTCGAGGACCTGGCCGGGGCGGCTCGGAGGCCTGCGGTGAAGCTCTGCGGGATCACCGATGCCCGTGGTGCCATGGCTGCGCTGGCCGCAGGTGCCGACGCCATCGGCCTGAACTTCGTGCCGGGCACGAAGCGCTGCCTGTCCGTGGAGGAGGGCGTTGCGTTGGCCACGCTCATCCGCGACGCGCGCGGCGACCGGGCGCAGCCGATGGTGGTGGGGGTCTTCGCGGACCAGCCCGTCGCGGACGTCGAGCGAGTCGTGAACGCCGCCGGGCTCGAGCGGGTCCAGCTGGCGGGCTCCGAGTCCGTGACCGAGGTCGCAGCGTTCGCGATGCCCGTGCTGAAGGTGCTCCACGTCGGCGCGGCCACGGACGACGATCTCGTGGCTGCCACGATCGAGCGCGGGCGAGCCTTCCTCGCCCTCCCGAACGTCGTCGGGCTGATGCTGGATTCGCACGATCGGACCGTCCAGGGCGGCACGGGCCGGCGCATCGACGCAGCCGTCGCCCGGCGCGTGGCGCTGGAGCTGCCGGTCTGGCTGGCCGGTGGGTTGGACCCTTCCAACGTCGCCGATGCGCTGCGCTCCATCCCGGCCGTCGGGGTCGATGTCGCCTCGGGCATCGAGGCCGCTGTCGTGCAAGGTTCCGCCCGTGGCCTCGCCGGACGCCCTGTGAAGGAC
>JACDBP010000186.1 GCA_013694835.1 Chloroflexota bacterium | reverse complement strand
CCCGCCGGCCACCAGGACCCTGCCGTCCAGAAGCAAGGTGGCGGTGTACTCGCTCCGAGCGACCGTCATGCTCTCGGTGTCGGTCCAGCGCCCGACGCTCGGGTCGTATTGTTCCGTGACACCATGATGTCACCGAGGCCACGGCCCGCTGGCCGCGAGGTCAAGGAGCAAGGGCTACGGGACGCAATCGGACAGCGACAAGCGGCGCCGACGGCAGGCAGCGTGGACGGCGGCAATCTACGAGCGGCTCATCGCCGACGGGCATCCCAACGTCGTCGTCGTGGGCGACCTCAACGACACCCCCGATGAGCCGGGCGACCCGCCAGGTCCGCTCGCGCCGCTGCTGGTCGTCACGGATCTCCGGGATGTGACGACGCACCCGACCTTCACGCTCGACCCGAACGGCCGCCCCGGCACCTACGGCAACGGGACCAAGAGCCAGAAGATCGACTACGTGCTGCTGTCACCGTCGCTCTACAGCAAGGTCACGGGTGGCGGCGATCCAACCCGCGCGACGCCGCATCAGCGCATCCTACCGTGCCGCGAAACGGGCTCAAACCCGGTCGGTCGGACCCGTCGATCGGCGTGCGATGACCTGCGGCCGGTCGTCGATCATGACGTCCCGGCCATCCTCGCCGTCGATGGCCTCGAGCAGCAGCCGAACCGCCTCCTGGCCCATCCGGAAGTTCGGCATCCGGACGGTCGTCAGGGGCGGGTCCAGGTACTCGGCCAGCTCGTGGTCGTTGAACGCGATCACCGACGTATCGCTCGGGACACCAACGTCAGCGGCGCGCAGTTCGGCCAGGACGCCGATGGCCCCCAGCAGGCTGGCGACGAAGAGACCGGTCGGGCGTTGGTCCAGGGCGTGGCCGAGTAGGGTCCGGGTCGCGGATCGGCCGCCGGCGATGGTGGGGGTCCCGACCGTCAGCCAGGCCTCGTGCACGGCCAGGCCTGCGCTGGACATCGCCTCGCGGTAGCCGTGCTGGCGGCGGCGCGCCGTGTCGGTGTCGGCGTCGATCCCGACGTAGCCGATGCGCGTGTGCCCGAGGGCAGCCAGGTGCCGAACGGCGAAGTCGCTGCCTCGCTCGTCGTCGACGACGACCGAGCCGTGGATCCCGGCCGTCCGCCGATTGACGAGGACCAGCGGGGTGCCGCGCTCGTGCAGCTGGGTCACGATGTGATCGTCCACGGTCGCGAACGCCACGATCAGGCCGTCCACACGACCGTCCGTGACCAGCCGCCAATAGGCCTCTTCCGCGGCGGTCTCGTCCGCGCTCATCAGCGCCTCGGCCTCGACCACGACGACCAGCTTGCCGGCATCCGCCGCGGCGGCCTGGATGCCGTGGGTCACCTCGGTGAACCCAACGTTCTCGAGGCTCGGGATGATCAGCCCGATCGTATCGGTCCGGCGCGTTCGGAGACCACGGGCCAGCGCGTTGGGTCGATAGCGGAGTGTGCCGGCCGCGGCGACGATCCGGTCACGGGTGGCCGGCCGGACCGCCTGACTCGGGTCGCCCCGCAGCACGCGCGAGACCGTCGATGGATCGACCTCGGCGAGTCGTGCGACGTCCTTGAGCGTGGCCACGTCCGAATCAGGGCTCCGTTGCGGGTGTGGCTCGTCCGATGACACCAGACGCCAGCCATTGCTCCAGCTCCTCCGGAGTGTGTCCCAGCTCCTTGCCGAGCACCTCGTCGTTGTCCTGTCCCAGGGTGCCGCCCAGGTGACGGACCTGACCCGGCGTGTCGACCAGCCGCGGCACCGCGTTCTGGACCCGGGCGGGGCCCAGGATGGGGTCGTTGACCGTGGTGATGGTCTCGCGGGCGAGGTACTGCGGATCCTCGAAGATGTCCGCGATCGAGTAGATGGGCCCGATGACGGCCTCCTGCTCCTCGAAGGCCGCCTGGACCTCGGCCGCGGTGTGGTCCGCGATCCATGCGCCGATCAAACGATCGAGCTCCTTCTGATTCTCCACCCGACCGGTGTGGTCCTTGAACCACGGTTCATCGATGACTTCGGGGTGGCCCACCAGGCGCATGACTCGCTCAGCGATCGACTGCGAGCTCGCCGACAGCCCGAGCCAGCGACCGTCTTTCGACTGGTACGCGTTGCGCGGCGCGGTCCACTCGGTGCTGCTGCCGGTCCGGCCCTGGACCAGCCCGAGCTGGTCGTACACGAGGGCCTGTGGCCCGAGCAGCCAGAACAGGGGCTCGTAGATCGCAAGGTCGATGACCTGACCGGGCGCCTGGTGCTGGTCCCGGTGATACAGCGCGAACATGGTCGCAAAGGTACCGAACAGCGAGGCCACGCCATCGCCCAAGGCGAACGGCGGCAGGGTCGGTGGCCCGTCCGGCTGGCCGTTGATGTGGGCGAACCCACTGATCGATTCGGCGACGGTCCCGAAGCCCGGCCGGGGGGAATACGGGCCGGTCTGCCCGAAGCCCGACGTGCGAACGATGACCAGCCGCGGGTTGAGGGCCTTCAAGACGTCCGGCGCGATGCCCCAACGCTCGAGCGTGCCGGGTCGGTAGCTCTCGATCAGCACGTCGGCCGTCGTCGCGAGCTCGCGCAGTAGCTGGGCGCCCTCCGGCTTGCCGAAGTCGATCGAGACGAGACGCTTGTTGCGGTTGACGAATGCCCACCACAGTGAGACGTCGTGCTTCTTCCAGCCGAGGGTCCGAAGCGCGTCGCCGCGCGGGTGCTCGACCTTGATGACGTCGGCCCCGAAGTCGGCGAGCAGGGTCGCAATGACCGGTCCCGCGAAGAGCACCCCGGCGTCGATCACGCGCAGGCCGGCCAGGGGACCACCCCTCCACGGCGGGACGTGACGCGGATCACCCATGGTCGACCTCGTTCGCGACATCGAGCGTCGCGGCAAAGTCCTCGAAGGAGCGCCGGGTCTGGATGAGCTCGACCCGGATGCCGTCGGGATCCATGAGATAGACCGCCCGACCGCCCTCGTTGGGGCCGATCGTCGGTGTCACGGGCGCCGAGACCGAGCGGACACCCCGCGCGACGAGGTCCGTGTACAGCGTGTCGAGGTCGTCGACGAAGAACGCGATGTGGGCGGTGCCAGGATTGGCGGTCCGGGTGTCGATCGGCGTGCGCTCGACGTTCCGGTATTCGAGCAGCTCGAGGACCACCTCGGAACCGGGCAGGCGCAGGACCGCGGCATGGATGTCGGCGTCGGGATAGCCGACGAGCGTCCGGATGTAGTCGGCCTGCGGGTTCCAGGCGAACACGACCGTAAAGCCCAGCACGTCCCGATAGAACGCGACGGACCGGTCCAGGTCCGCGACCTGGAGGCCCATGTGGTGTGCCTTGGTGATGGATGCCATGCCGGTGGGTCTCCTGGGATGGACGGTCAGAGATCGGCCAAGAGGCCGTACCGATCGGTCACCTGCTGGTCGGCGATCCAGGCCGGGTCGGCCAGCACGCCGAGCCCCGGTGCCGCCGGCAGGGGTTCCATACGGCCGTCTCGGACGACCGGCTGAGCGAGAGCGTCGTCCATCGGGTGGACGCCGGTGTTGGGTATGCCCCATTCGATGGGCGCATCGACCTGGCCCAGCGCCGAGAGGACCTGGCTGTGGATGTGGGGGTACATGTGCGGCGCGACGGGCACGCCCCTGGCAGCGGCGGCCCTGACGATGCCGCGCAGGCGAGTGATGCCGCCATTTGTCGTGGCGTCGACGCGCAGGACGTCGACCGCGTCGAAGGCCAGGAGCGCCTGCGGGTGATAGGAGCCGCCCTGTTCGTCGCCCATGGCCACAGGCGTGTCGATCGCGGCCCGGATCTCCGCGACCATCGCGGCGTCGCCGGGTGGGACGATGTCCTCGAACCAGCCGAGCCCCAGGCCATCGAGCCGCCGGCCGAAGGCGATGGCATCGGCGGCCGTCTTGCTGTAGAAGTTGTTGTCGATGCCCAGCCAGGCGTCGGGGAAGGCCTCGCGGGCCGCCTGCAGGCGGGCGATGGAGGCGTCCGGGGTCGGGGCGATGGGCAACTTGAAGCGTCGCCACCCGGCCGCCCATAAGCCCGCGATCTGGTCCACCGTCGCCTCGGGGGAGATGGACGGCGGATAGCCGACGATGCCCGTGACCCGCATCGGCCGGCGCTCGCCGCCGAGGTAGGTGGCGATATCCTGCCCGGCACCCTTGGCCGCGAGGTCCCATGCGGCCAGGTCCACGATGGATAGGGCGCGCATGCCGAGCCCCGCGGCGTGGACGGCGTTGTTCGTCCAGAGGGCCGCGTGGAACGAGCCTTCGGGGTCGGCGATGTCGCGGCCCTCGTAGACCGGCGCGATCGTTCGCTCCACAAGCGCGCCGAGCGGCCCGTCCCGGGTCAGCCCGTAGGCGAAGCCGCGCAACCCGCTCTCGGCGTCGATCCGGACAAGTGCGAACTCGCGATGGCGCATGACCCAGGTCCCGAACACGATGGGGACCTCGAGGACGTGGAGGATCGTCGCGACCCGCACCCGGGTGATCCGATCGGCTCGGGTCGGTCGAGTCATCGCTACGCCGTCAGGTAGCCGTCGTCGCACATGAGGGTGTGGCCGGTGACGAGCTCGGAGGCGTCACTCGCGAGGAAGACGGCCGCTCCGATCAACTCGCGCGGCAGGCCGAGCCTCGGTCGCAGCATCCGGGCCTTGATGAAGTCGGCGGTGATCGACGTCCGTTGGGCTGCCTGCCTCGTGAGGGGTGATTCCATCAGCGTCGGACCGATGGCGTTGACCCGAACGCCGCGGGCGCGCCACTCGAGGGCCAGCCCGCGGGTCACGCCCAGGACACCGCCCTTCGAGGCGAGATAGGCGCTCGCCCAGGGATAGCCGATGAAGGAGCCGATCGAGCCGAGGTT
>JACDBP010000183.1 GCA_013694835.1 Chloroflexota bacterium | reverse complement strand
CCGTAGCATCCGTTGAGGGTCGGTCGATTTCATGGAGCCCGTTCGTCGTTCCCCTGAGGGACGGGTGAGATCGCTCGATGATCTCGCATCCCGGAACTGGAGATCGGACCATGACAGAACCGCGGATCACCCATGTCGAGATCGTCGGGCGCGACCACGTCGCCCTTCAGCGCTACTACAGCGAGCTCTTCGGCTGGAAGCTCGACACCAACAACCCGGGTGGCTACGGCCTGACCACCGTGGAGCAGACGGGCGTCGTCGTCGGCGTGGGCGCCAGTCACGATGGCTCGGCCGGACATGTCACGGGCTACGTCCGGGTCGATGACATCGACGCCACGCTCGCACGAGCCATCGAGCTGGGCGGCTCGGTGATCATGCCCAAGTTCAGTCCGGGACCGAATGCCGTCCTCGCCCTGGTTGCCGACCCGGAAGGCCACGTGCTGGGCCTGACCGAGTAGGACCGCCGCCACCACCAAAGGAAACGACCCCGGGAGGCGGGTCCGCGGGGTCGTTCAAGACAGTATTCGAAGGTTTGGTTGCGGGGAAGGGATTCGAACCCTTGACCTTCGGGTTATGAGCCCGACGAGCTGCCGCTGCTCCACCCCGCGACCTGGAAGTCTAGCCGCTGGGATCGTTTCGCGCAAACGGCCCCACGCCCTCGGTGTCGGGCGGAGCGCCAGCTCGCGCTCGGATGGCGTCACGCCACACTTCGAGAGCCACGGGCCACCAACGGTCGACGATGGCGTCGTCCGCGTACCACGGACCGCCGATGTGACCGTGCAACACATCGTCGAAACTCAGCTGGCGGGCGCCGCGCAGATGGACGGCAGGCTCCGGGACGATGCCGTCGCCGGGCGAGGGACGATCCCAGGCGCCGAGCAGCGCAGTGCGAGCCTCCCTGAGCACGCGCCCCGCAGCGCGCTGCCCGAGTGGCGGGATGGCCGGTCCGCGGTCCAGCGTCGGTGCCACGAAGCTGGAGCCGATGGTCAGGTACCCGGTCTGGGGCGCGAAGGCGGTGCCGGGCACGTGCCGCTCCAGGAATGCCGCGGCGCGATGGCCGGGGTGCGCCGGCCAGGCGGTGGTGGTGGCGCCGAGGCGGTGCGGGGTGCCGAGCGTCACGATCGCGCCGATCGACGGTGCCACCGCGGTGCGGCGCCCCTGGAACGCCACCTCGGAGGTCGCAAGACGAGCCAGCAACCCGCCCGCGGAATGGCCGATCACGATGATCGGGCGCCGCCCGCCGGCCCGCCATGTCCTCCGGACCGCGAGGCCGGTGCGCGTGAGCAGCGGGCCCAGACCGACGAAGCCCGCCGCCAGCCAGTCCATCGGCCAGATGGGGGCGATATCGACGCGCGCTGCCCCACGTTCGATGAGCCGACGGCGCAGAGGCCAGTAGTTGAACGGCCCGGTCAGGAAGCCGCCGATAATGAGAACGGAGGGAGCATCGATGTCCGGGTCGACCACGGCAGCGAGGCTAGCATGGGCCGTCGGCCGGTCTCCATCGATGTCGCCTTACATGCCGCTTTACGCGCCGCTTACGACGCGTGGCACTCGCTCGAACGGGGCCGGGTCATGGTGCAGCGGCCGAACCCTGTCTGCACGACAGCGGCGAGATGGATCACATGGAACAGGAGTCACTTGATGGCATCTTCGGGCAAGCGGTTCGCCATGATCGGCGTCCTGGCTCTCTCGCTCGCTGTGGCGGGCATCGGCGTGGCGTCGGCAACGGCTCGAGATCAGGCAGGCCCGGTGACGCCGGCTACCCAGATGGACAGCACGGCTCCACGCGATGCCGCGCGGGATGACGATTTCGACATGGTGGCGTTGGAGGCGCTCGCACTCGAGCCGGATGCCCCCGGCGAACCGTCCGCCGAGCACCGTCGTGGCGGCAAGCGCGGTCACATGACGCGCGTCGGGCGAGGCGAGCGGCTGGAGCGGCTCGTGCACGCCGAAAAGACCATGAACCACCCTGATGACGGGATCGTCACCACCGCGGTCGACCACGGCACCGTCACCACCATGGGCGGTGGAAGCATCGCCGTCCACCGAGCTGACGGGCAGACGATCACCTTTACGACGACCGAGGCCACCAAGGTCCGCATCGCCCGCAAGAAGGGCGAGCTGTCGGATGTGAAAACAGGGGCCGAGGTGCTCGTCCTGTCTCGCCGAGATGGTGACAGCTGGGTGGCGAAACGGATCATCGCGATCCCGCCCGACAAGGTCGGTGACGGCGAGGAGGGAGCGGGCGCCTAGGGCACGTCCGAATCGCCTGACCTACAAGAAGACGGCACAGAAGGGGCGCCCGCGAGGCGCCTCTTCTCTTGCTGCCTGGTGGATGCCGCGCGCCGCGGCGATCGTCACAAGCTGCGGTGGGGTGCCGCGCTCGCGCTCTGGGTCCCGCCGCCGGTTCGGGGGGCGCGGCGACGCTCCTCCGAGCCTCGCTGAGAGCCCTGCCCCATCTTGACCGGCCCGCGACGCGGCAGCGTCCAGCCTTCGTCGACGTCGACGACGATCTCGCCCCCGTTTCCCTCGATCGAATCGCGGATATCGCTGACTCGCGTGTCGTAGAAACGCCCGGCCAGCAGTGTCAGACCGTCGGGGTCATCCGCCGCACCGAGTGGCGCTGTCTGGGCGTCGTTCGGGCCAAGGTCGTAAGCCGCGCGAAGCTGCTGTAATGCGCGCACGGCTGCATCTCGATCCGCGAACTTCGCGGCGAGAACTCGCAAATCCAACCTCGTTTGCCGTCGCGGGGGGGTCGCCCAGGAGCGAACACTTCGCTGCCTGACCCAGTGTGTCGGGCCCGGTTGCCGTGCCGGGCGCTGTCGTGAGACTGAGCGTTGCATTCATCTCGCAGCCGTTGCAGACCGATGCGCACCGCATCTGACCGTGGTCCGATGCGTGGACTGCCCGATTCGGAGTTCCTCATCACCCGCCGCTATGCTGCCGGCACATGGCTCGGAATGACTCGGGCCCGGGCGGCCGCCGGACGGGCGTCGTACCGGGGACCCCGCGGCACTACCGGCGCGTCGAGGGGCGCACTCCATCCACATTCGAGTGGATCGCTGTCAGCGTCCTCGTCGTGGCAGTAGCGCTGGGGGCGGTCTGGCTTCTGGCGCCGCGCGGCGGGATCGTCGGTGGGCTTGTTCCCGGAACCTCGGCATCCGGCGCCTCGAATGTCGGGGGGAGTCCGGCCATCGGGACGGCGACCCCGCTGACGGGTGCCTCAGCCGCCGCATCGGGGAGCGCTCGCGCGTCGACATCCCCAGCGGCCACCCAGGAGCCGACGCCGAGCGAGGAGCCCACGCCGACGGAGGAACCTACGCCGACGGAGGAGCCCACGCCGAGCGAGGAGCCGACGCCAAGCGAGGAGCCCAGCTCGACCGGGGGGCCGATCCCGACAGCCCCACCGACGACGGCATTCACCATCGATTCGATCGACCGCGAGGTGACCGTACGTCAGCAGACGATCGACATCGCCGGCGCCGCGCCACCCGGCTCTACGATCACCCGTGACGTGCCCCTCTGGTTCGATGACCACGTCACGGCCCGTCCGGGCGGCCGCTGGACCATGCGCGTCGGGCTGTCACAGGGCCTGAACGAGCTGCGCTTCCGTCTCGGCGACGACCGCGCCACGGAGATCCTGCTCCGCATCACGTACGCGCCCTGAGCACGGTCGGATTGCCGGTGAGCGGGACAGAAGGACCAGCGTTGACGGCAGGGCGGCCGTCGTTGTGAAGTTACGTTCGGGTTCGCCGCCTGCGCGCGAAAGCGAGCATCGCGCCGAGGACTGCCACGGCGGCGAGCGGAGGGACCAGTATCTGGCTGGCCGGAGATCGTGGCTGGTCAATACAGGTGGTAGGGTCGCAGCCCGCTGTCGGAGATGGGGTCGGCGTGGACGCACGCTGCGCGATACGGCCCGACAGCGACGATGGCTGCCCGTTTACCGACGTTGAGCAAGACCTCATCGGCGTCGTGGTTGCCGAATGCCGCGGGCATGCCGCTGGGCAGGTCCTGACGTCCGGCGATCCCGCCTGGCAGGGCAGTGGCAGTGGTATCCGTGCGCGGCCCGAGTCCCAGCGACTGGAATGCAAGCCCCCGCGACCGCGAGCACTACCGCGAGACCGATCGCCGTCAGCCGAGTGGCGCCCGACCGGGACCGCGGCGTGATCGGCCGCGATCCGATGCGCGCCTCGGTTGTCGCCACCTCATCGGCGAAAGCAAGGCAAGGGTTTCACCCTGCCGTGGGCGGCCACGGCGTCCATGGAGTGCTTGGGCCGTAGCTGGCAACGTGGCCGGCGGCACCGCGCAAGCCGGTTCCCACGCGGGAGGCGGCACGGTGGGTGAGCGGAGTGTCGGGCGTTCCAATCGCGAGGAGCGGCCGCATGCTCGTCGGTTTGGTCAGTACCGCGCGGCAGTCAGGATTCGATCTCCCACAGGGCACGGTAGTAGCGGATCCGAGCCTCGTCGGGGGCGACGCCGTAGGCATCGTAGAGTTCCAGCTGGTGCCCCTCGCCGAAGTTCCAGTCGAGACTGAGCGAGGCGATGGCGAGGTCGGCCCAGCGATCACCGACGGCGAGGTCGCCGAAGTCGACATGACCGACCCATACGCCTTGGTCGGAGATGAGCGTGTTCGGGGCGCAGGCGTCGCCATGGACGAGCACCGGCTCATCGAGGGCCGGGCGGACACCGATGGCCGGCGGCTGACGACCCACCCAGGACTGCACGGCCCAATCGGCCGGGAAGCCGTCGATGGGAATGGCGTGGATCGCGCGCAGTCCGGTCGCGATAGCGCGGATGGCCTCCGGTCGACGGGCTCGCCACTCGTCGCCGACGGCCGAGTCGCCGGGGAGCGCGTGGGTGAGCAGCCATTGCGCGTCGCCCTCGATCCCATGGTCGACCACGTGTGGCGCCGGATGCCTCGTCGATATCCACTCCAGCCGCACGCGCTCGCGCTCGAGGTCGATACCGGTGGATCGTGGGTTCCACTTGAGGTACGCGTCGTCGATGCGAAAGGTGAGGCCGTCAAGGTCGTTCCGCCAGACCAGCTCCGGCTCTCGGCCACCGGCGAGCGCTCGCGCGATGGGCGGCACCTCCAGCCCGCGGAGCGTGTGCAGGAGCGCGAGGTCGGCGAACTTCGGATCGCTCACCCAGGGCATGTTGGCACGTCGTGCCGACACAAGAAGCGGGAT
>JACDBP010000121.1 GCA_013694835.1 Chloroflexota bacterium | reverse complement strand
GCGTCCCCTTGCGGGCTTGATCCTCGGCTACGCGACGCTACCCGAGGCTGCATCCCCGCTGGATGACGCTTCCACGACCCACGGGGATGAGGTCGCTTCCACGCTCACTCTGCCGCCTTAAGCGGCGAGGGCGAGAGCAGGCTGGCGGTTGCCAGGTACTTCTTTTTGCCGCCTTTTTACGAGGCCAGACGGCACCTCGGCTCGCGTTCTCCGGGAATCCGGCCCTGTCGAAACCACACATCCCCAGATGCTGGAGGCGAACCTCCAGGAACGTCGCATCGTAGCAGATGGAACGCCTGTTCGACAAGCGGCCGCGGTCAGTGGCGCCCACGTGTCGCATCCGCCAGCTCACGTTCCATGTCGCGCCTCGCGTCACGATCTGCGATGTCGCGCCGGTGGTCGTGGAGCTGCTTGCCACGCGCCAGTCCCAGCTCCAGCTTCGCGACGCCACGTGCCGTGATGTACATGCGCAGCGGCACGATCGTCAGGCCCTTGGCCTGGGCACGGCCCATGAGCTCGTCGATCTGGCGACGGTGGAGCAGCAACTTCCTGGTTCGGCGCGCCTCATGGTTGTAACGGTTGCCGGTCTCCCAGGGCGCGATGTTGGCGCCGATCAGCCATGCCTCGCCTCGCTCGACGCGCGCATAGGCGTCCTGCAGGTTGACCTTGTTGGCCCGGACACTCTTGATCTCCGTGCCGGTCAGCACCAGCCCGGCCTCGAACGTGTCCTCGATACTGAACTCGTGCCGCGCCTTGCGGTTGACCGCGACGGTCTGCTCATCCATGACGCTCCCTGACGCCCCGGAGAATCACGAACGCCGGCCCACAGTAGGCCGGCGCTTCGTGGTGCTTGCACCATCGGCGAGGATGCGGACTAGGCCGTGAACCCCCGCGAGATGGTGCAGCGACAACTACTGTCGATCACTGCACATCACCTCCTTTCGTTCCCGCTGAGCGTAGCCGAAGCCGGGAGGCCGCGCAAGAGGCGCATTTCAGGCGGCGAGGGGCATGCCCCGACGCGACGCCAAGGCGGCCGTCCCGCCACCGCCCAGGACCTCGAGGGCCTTGTCGAGCACCGGATCCTGTTCGGGCGGCGTGTCCGCCGGTACCGAAACGGGGATGTCCGGCTGGATGCCATCGCCGTGGATCCAGGTCTGGTCCGGCGTCAGCCACTTGGCGGTCGAGAGGCGGAACCCGCCGTAGTCGCCGAGCTCCTGCCACTGCTGGATGGTGCCCTTGCCGAAGGTCTTCTCCCCGATCAGCTTCGCGCGCCCGGTGTCCTGGAGTGCGCCCGCGACGATCTCGCTGGCGCTCGCGGAGCCGCCGTCCACCAGCAGCACGAGCTGGATGGTCGGGTCGACCGCGATGCCGCCCGGTTCAGCGTTTGTCGGCGTGCGGGTGCCATTGGCGAACTCCTCCCAGTAGATCGGCCCGCTGCCCACGAACTGACTGGCGATGGTTCGGGCGGCGTCGACGAAGCCGCCCGGGTCGCCTCGCAGATCCAGGATCACCTTCTTGACCCGGGCGGTCTCGACCAGTCGCTGCAGGTGCTCCTTGAAGTCGCCGGCCGCGTTCGAGCTGAAGCCGTCGATCTTGAGGTAGCCGACAGACCCGTTGGCCAGCACACTGCTGGTGACGTCCTCTCGCTGGATGACGTCGCGGACGATCGGGATCTCGACCGGAGCGGCGGCGCCGGCACGCTGGATGGTCAGCTTCACCGTGGTGCCCTTGGGCCCTCGGACCTTGGCGATCACCTGGTCCGAGGTCAGACCGATGACGGGTGTGCCGTCGACCGCCACGAGCAGATCCCCGGTCAGGAGACCGGCCTTCTCGGCGGGCGCATCGCGTACGAGCCCCGTGACCGCCAGGCGGCACGTCTCACTGAGGGGAGTGCAGCCGGCCTGGCCCCCGGCGTCGCGGGCAGCCATCTCGGCGCCGATGCCCTCGAACTGACCGGAGATGCCGGAGAGGCTGTTGCGGAAGTCCTCCGAGCTCATGTACGCCGAGTACGGGTCGCCGAGTGCCTGGAACAGGCCGCCGATGGCGCCCTCCACGAGCTTGTGCTCGTCGTAGTCGCCGACGTACTCGCTGGTGATCTTGTTGTAGGCGTCCCAGAACGCCTGGAACTGCGCCTGCCGATCGGCACTCGTGCCGGGGGTCAGGTCGCGCTGCTGCCCCAGCGTGAAGCCCGAAACGAAGAGCGCGGCACCGGCCAGGACGGCGACGATGGTGAGCACGGCTCCCAGGCCGGCGCGGGACGGCTTCCGCCGGGGCTCCGTGGGGGGCGCCGGCACCTCCAGGAAGGGCACCGGCCCGAGGGGGTCGCGCGGCGGCGGCGCGAGGTCCCCGCTTGACGGCCACTCGTTCTGGCGGTGAGGGTCAAGGGACGGCTCGGGGGCGCCCTGCGGCGCGAAGGGATCGTTCGGTCGCGGCGTCATCGGGAGAAGGTCCTTCAGGAGGTGAGGAGACGGGGCGCCAGTCTACGCGCCCATGACCCTGCCTACGTTCGGAGGACCAGCCCGGACCGAAGGTTGCGAACCCTTACCCAGTACCCGGCTCCCGGCGGAGGTATGTCCGTACCGAGATGCTCGCGCCCAGGCCGCCGAGCAGGAACCCGGCGCCGAGCACCACGCCGATCACCTGCTGCGTCAGGTTCTGCTGGAAGCCCGGCGGCAGGTGGGCTGCAAGGACCCGCGCAAGTTGGCCGATTGGTTGCGAGGCCAGGGCGAGCAGCCCGAGCGTGACGAACGCGCCGAGCAGCCCGACGAGCACCCCCTCGAAGATGAACGGCCAGCGGACGAAGCCATCCGACGCACCGACCAGCCGCATGATCTCGATCTCGTCGCGCCGGGACATCACGGCCATCCGGATGGTGTTGACGACGATCAGAAGCACCGTCAGGCCCACCACGGCGAGGATGACAAGCCCGGCCGTACGCAGCACGCCGGTCACGCCGAGCAGCTCATCGATCGTCTCCTGGGTGTCGATCACCTCCTGCACGACGCCGGGTGGGCCCAGCAGCGTCTCGCGGACCTGCCCGAATACGCGCGGGTCCTTGAGCTTGATGTTGAGCTTCGCCGGGATCGGGTTGGTGCCCGTGATGCGGGTCAGATCCTCGTTGCCGGCTGCCGCCTGGGTGGCGCGGAACTCCTCGAGCGCCTGCTCCTTGGTGGTGAACGTCACCGAGGCGACCTCGGGCAATGCCTCGACGTCCGCGCGCAGCCCTTCGACGCGCTCCTCGCTGACGCCCTCGTTGATGAAGGCGAGCACCTCGACCTTCGACTCGATGGTGTCCAGGCCCACCTGGAGCGACGAGCTGACGATCAGCAGGCCGGCCAGCAGCATCAGCATCAAGACCATGGTGATCGTCGCCGCGAGGCTCATCACCCCGTTGCGCCAGAAGCCCTGGATGGCCCGCTTGATCGCGAAGGCAAGGAAATGGATCACGACGGCGCGACCGTCCTAGTAGTCGCGGTGATAGCCGCCGACCTCGTCACGCACGATCCGACCCTCCTCGAGCGCGATGACGCGCTTGCGCAGCGCGGTCACGACCTCGGCGTTGTGGGTCGCCATGAGCACCGTGGTGCCCATCTCGTTGATGCGGAGCAGCAGCTGGATGATCTCCCAGCTGATGAGCGGGTCGAGGTTGCCCGTGGGCTCGTCGGCGATCACCACCCGCGGGTCGTGGACCATGGCTCGCGCGATCGCCGTGCGCTGTTGCTCGCCACCGGAGAGCTGGGCCGGGCGCTGGCTGGCCTGGTCGCTCAGGCCGACGAGCGCCAGGAGACGGTCGACGCGGGGCCTGATCTGGCGCCCGGGTGTGCCGGTCACCTCCAGGGCGAAGGCGACGTTCTCGCGGACCGTGCGGGCGGGCAGCAGCTTGAAGTCCTGGAAGACGATCCCGATCTGCCGGCGCAGCCTGGGCACATGGCGGCGTTTCAGCCGTGCCAGGTCCTGGCCCGCGATGAACACGGAGCCACTGGTCGGCAGCTCATCTCGCACGAGGAGCTTGATGAGGGTCGACTTGCCGGCTCCGGACGGGCCGACCAGGAACACGAAATCGCCTTCCGGCACGAGGAGATCGACGTCGACCAGCGCCCGCTTCCCGTTCCCGTAGGTCTTGGACACCCCGTGAAGCGCCACCGACGGTCGCCTGGCACCCGATGCCGCGTCCGCCCATGCCCGCCGTTCGGAAGCTCGCCCGGGAAGCGCGAGGGGCTCGCGACGAGCTGCCTGGGTCGGCCGCTCGAGCACGGCCGCATCCCGCCGACCCGCAAGGGAGCGCAGCACGCCACGGACGCCCGTCATCGCCACCAGACGGTCGTGGGGCACCGGTGGTGGGTGCCCTCAGAGCGGACGCAAGCGTGCTCCCGGCTCGACCCGAGGCCCGAGCCGGCCGCCCGGCGATCGAGGACATCGAGCGTAGCCACCTTCCGCCGAGCCTACCACAGGGCCTCCGGCTCTCAGGGCTCTGCGGCCTCACCGGCCGGCGCTCGCAGGACCTGCAGCAGCTCGTTGTGGAGCAGGCCGTTGCTGGCGATGGCGCTTCCGCCGTGGATGGATCGGTGGCCTGCCAGGTCCGTCGCCACGCCGCCGGCTTCCTCCACGAGGAGGAACGGCGCCGCCAGATCCCATGACTGCGGGCCGAACTCGATCATGGCCTCCGCGGCACCCTCCGCGACGAGCCCGTAGCCCCAGAAGTCACCGAACCCCCGCTCGCGCCACGCGCGCCGGAGCAGCGAGGGGAGACCAGGCGCCGCGCCGGCGACCGCGACCGCG
>JACDBP010000072.1 GCA_013694835.1 Chloroflexota bacterium | reverse complement strand
ACTTCACGCCGGGCGGCGCCTCATGGCCGCGCGGCGCCTCGGCGCTCGTGATGCCGCAGGGCGGCCTCGAACAGGCGGATGTGCACGTCGGCGCAGAGACGCGCATCGAACCGGCGGACGGCGCGGTCACGGCCCGCAGCACCGAGCCGGCTGCGTTGCCCAGGATCGGCCGCAAGCGCGAGCAGCGCATCGGCGAGTGCGGCCGCGTCGTGGCCCGGCACCAGCCGACCGGTGACGCCATCCGTGACCACCTCGTGGACCGCCCCGACGTCGGTCGCCACGATCGGTATGCCCGAGGCCATCGCCTCCAACGCCGTCGTCGTCGTGCCCTCCGACACGGAGGAGATGGCCATCAGGTCGAGTGCCGCGTAGACCTCCTCGATGTCGCTGCGAGGCCCCAGGAACCGGAAGCGGCCGTCGTCCATGCCGGCTCGCGCCACGGCGTCCCGCAGCGAAACCGCGTACCCAGCGTGATTGGGGTACTCCGCCCCGACAACCACGAACCGCACCGAGGAAGACCGCGCCGTGACCAGCTCCGCAGCGCCGACCAGGTACTCCAGCCCCTTGTCGGGATTGAGGTTCGCGACGGTGCCAACGAGGAGCTCGTCGGCTCCCACGCCCAGCGCCGCACGTGACCGCGCGCGACGCGCCGCGTCCGGACGCAGCAGGTCGACGTCGACCGGCGGGAAGTAGGCGGCGTGCGGCACGACGATCCGAGCCCAGCGCGAATGCTCGCGGAGCAGTGTGCGGCCGTTGAAGAGCATCCCGTTCGACAACCGCACCACGAATGGCATCAGCAACGCCCTGAGCGGTCCCGGGGCCACCAGATCGGTCGCCTGCCACACGACCGCGATGTCGAGGCGGCGTCCCGCGAGCGCGGCGTGCGGATGGACGATGCCGATGGCCCGCGCGACATCCGCACCACGGTCCTTCATCACGCGCGCGACGGCGGCGGTCTCGGAGGGCATCGTGGCAAACAGCGCGGGCACGTTTCGGGGATCGCGTGTCGCCCGCAGCCGGTGGAGCGGCAGCTGGACCACGTCCACCCCGACCGCACGCAGCCGTGCGGCGGCGTCGCCGGGCTGATCCGGCAGGATGACGGTCGAACTCCAGCCCGCCGCACGGTAGTGGGCCTCGAGACGTGCCATCTCGTTGTGGGCGCCGCTGTAGATCGGCGACTGGATGACCGTGACGACGCGACGCGGTGTCCCGCGGGTCATAGCGTGGCCGGCATCCTGACGACACCACGTGGGATCCCGCGGGTCATCTCGTGGCCGGCGTCCCTGCGGGTGCGACGGGTGCCACCTCGTACCCCCAGATGCGCGGCAGGTCCGGCCGTCCGATGGCCACGGCCAGGCGCGACA
This sequence comes from Chloroflexota bacterium, assembly GCA_013694835.1. GTDB lineage: Bacteria > Chloroflexota > Limnocylindria > Limnocylindrales > CSP1-4 > JACDBP01. The sequence continues at coordinate 1,452 of JACDBP010000072.1, read as the reverse complement.
CGTCGTCGCGGAACTCGGCGCGAAGTCGCTGCTCGGCTTCCACCGAAAGGCGCGGCGGCGTGGCCGTGGTGGTGGTCGCCCGATGGAGCACTCGCCGGATGCCGTCGTGCCAGATGCGGTGACGCAGCGACAACGGCACGAGGCGGCGGGCAGCGTCTCGGAGCGGCGACGGCGGCGCGTTCAGGAATCGGGCGATCCCCGGGCGCCTCGCTTCCCGGCCCTCGTTGACCCGCTCGAACGCCGGCCGGAACGAGGGATCGACGCCAAGGAACGCCAGCATCCCCTGGTACGCGGTCGGGATGTCTGTGACGAACTCCTCGAACACCAGCACCCGCAGCCGCTCCGGCGGGAAGTACTCGAGATAGCGCTCCAGCTGCTCCCCGAACCTGGCGACCTCACGGTAGTCGAGCAGCCGCGGGTGTCCCGCGGCCTCAGCCGCCTTCGATCCGCTCCGGTCGCCGGCCCAGACCGCCTCCTCCAGATCGCCGATGTCCTCGATGCCCCAGCCTCGCCAGTGGTTGTACATCGATGCCACCTGGCTGATCGGCTCGCGCACGATCGCCACGATGCGCGCCTTCGGCGCGAACCGGGCGATACCGGCTGCCGCTTCCCGCGACTGGAGGTGAGAGGTGGAGGCGTCGCCGATGGCTCGCGCCGAGCCGGCTCCGGCGAACAGGTGAAGATAGTCGCCTCGATCCCGCACCGCGTGGCGCAGCGGCAGGTCCGTGCTGAAGTGCTGCGGCTCCTTGTTGAGCGGCAGGAACACGTCAGGGTGCCGCCGAAGGTACTCGTAGAGCGCGGTCGTGCCGCACTTCGGACCGCCAACGATGAAGAAGTTCGGCGTCGGAGCCATCGGCCCTCCCAAGCCTGATGCTAGCCGAGCGAGTCGCGGGCGCGGGCGGAGGCGCGGTCGTAGACGTCGAGCATCTCGGCGGCGACGTCGTTCCATGTCCGAGACGCGGCCCTGGCGCGTCCCGCCTCGACGAGCTCCTCGCGGCGGGGGCCGAGGGCGGAGGTGATGCCCCGTGCGATCGCAGTCGAGTCTCTTGGGTCGACCAGGATGGCGGCCTCCCCGGCCACCTCCGGCATCGAGCTCACGCGGGACGTGACGACCGGTGCACCTGCCGCCATCGCTTCGAGGATCGGCAGCCCGAAACCCTCGTTGAGGGAAACGTAGGCGAACACGCCGGCATTCACCAACAACGCCGCGAGGTCCTCGTCGGTCACGAATCCCGCGAACACGACCCGCCCCCGTGCCGAGGACCCCTCGATGCGCCGCCTGATGAGCCACTCCCGCCAGGTCCCGCCGCCGACCAGCACAAGCCGAAGGTCCGCATGGTCGTGCCCGAGGAGCTCGAAGGCCTGCACCAGCCGTACCTGGTTCTTGCGCGCATCCAGACCACCCAGCGAGAGGACGTAGCGGCTCGGCTGCAGGCCCAACCGCGCCAGGAT